>DASZVW010000873.1:0-5817 GCA_035546895.1 Polyangia bacterium | reverse complement strand
AGCTGCGGACGGCGATCCGGATCAGCGTCGGCAAGCCGGCCGACAACGACCGCCTGATCGCGGCGCTGAAGGCCCTGGTCTGACCATGAAGCCGGAGGCGATCTTCGTCCCCGTGAGCGTGCTGGCGCTCTGGACCGCGTGCATCGTGTTCATGGTCGGTCTCAGTCGCGTGCGCGCGGCGCGGGCCGGCCGCGTCCCGCGCGGCGCCTTCCGCCTGGGCGAGAGCGCCGAGGTCCCCGCCGACGTGGCGGTCTGGAACCGCAACCTGATGAACCTGCTGGAGATGCCGCTGCTCTTCTACGTGGTGAGCCTCGCCCTCTACGTCACCCGCCACGTCACCGCGCGGACCGTGGCGATGGCCTGGATCTACGTCGCGCTCCGCTTCGCGCACTCGCTGGTCCACGTGACGTCGAACAAGATCATCGCCCGGCTGCTGCTGTACGCGGCCAGCAACTTCGTGCTGCTCGCGCTCTGGATCGGGTTCATTTCCCGGCTGCTCTAGGACCGGCCGCGCGCGCGGTTCAAACCGTCTCGTCGAGGCGGTCGATCGTGCGCAGCGAGCCGAGCGCGAAGGTGTAGACCGCCACCACCACCAGCGTCCCCAGGCCGCCCACGATCACCGCCGGCACCGCCCCCAGCCAGGCGGCGGTCAGCCCCGACTCCAGCTCGCCGAGGTCGTTCGAGCTGGAGATGAACACCATGTTGACGGCGCTCACCCGGCCGCGCATCTCGTGCGGCGTGCGGAGCTGCACCACCGTCGAGCGGACCACCACGCTCACCATGTCGGAGGCGCCGAGCACGACCAGCGCCGCCAGCGACAGCCCGAAGCTGCGCGAGAGGCCGAACACGATGGTCGCCACCCCGAACAGCGCCACGCAGGCGAGCAGGATCGGCCCCGCCCGGCGGGTGAGCGGCCGGTAGGCGAGGCCGATGGCCATCACCGCCGCCCCCGCGGCGGGCGCGCTCCGCAGGAGCCCCAGGCCGAGCGGCCCGACGTGGAGGATGTCGCTGGCGAAGATCGGCAGCAGCGCGGTGGCCCCGCCCAGCAGCACGGCGAACAGGTCGAGCGAGATCGACTCCAGGATCACCGGCCGCCGCCGGACGAAGCGCAGCCCCTCGGCGACGCGCGCCAGGGCGCTCGCCTGCCCCACCGGCGCCACCGGCGGCTGCCGGCGCAGCGAGAACGCCGCCGCGGCCGCCAGCGCCATGAGCGCGGCCGCCACCGCGTAGACCCACAGCGGCCCGCCGGCCAGGCCGTAGAGGACGCCGCCCAGCGCCGGGCCGGCGATCGTCGACACCTGCCAGGTGGTGGAGGTCCAGGTGACCGCGTTGGCGAAGTGCTCGGCCGGCACCAGCCCCGGCACCACCGCCTGCCCCGCCGGCGCCAGGAAGGCCCGCGCCACGCCGACGAAGAACAGCACCGCGTAGATCGGCCGCGGCCCCGCGTGGCGCGCGGCCAGCGCGCAGAGCGCCAACACGCAGAGCGCCAGCGTGAGGTTGCAGACCGCCACGATCCGCCCCCGATCGAGCCGGTCGGCCACGTTCCCGCCGGGCAAGGTCAGCGCCAGCACCGGCGCGAACTGCACCAGGCCGACCAGCCCCAGCGACATGGCCCGGTGGGTGAGCGCGTAGATCTGCCAGCCGACGGCCACCGTCGTCATCTGGGCGCCCAGGTTCAGCGCCAGCGACGAGAAGACGTAACGGCGGAAGTCTCGGTGCGCGAAGGCGGCACCGGGACCGACGGCGGCTGGGATCGGGCCGCTGGTCAGACTAGAACTCGAACTTGCCGAAGGAGCCGAGCTCCTTGAAGGCGGTGACCAGGCGGGCGGTCATCCCCTTCTCGCCGAGGTGCACCCAGCCGCGCGGGTCGATGTACTTCTTGTTCGGCTTGTCCGGTCCCTCGGGGTTGCCGATCTGCGACAGCAGATAGGCGCCCTTCTCGTCCATGAACTGCTTGATCGGGTGGGTGAAGGCCCACTGGGTGTCGGTGTCGATGTTCATCTTCACCACGCCGTAGGAGACCGCCTCGGTGATCTCCTCGGGCGAGGAACCGGAGCCGCCGTGGAAGACGAAGTTCACCGGCTGCGGGCCGGTCTTGCGCTGCGCCTGGATGAACTGCTGCGAGTCGCGCAGGATGGTCGGCTTGAGCTTGACGTTGCCGGCCGCGTAGACGCCGTGGGTGTTGCCGAACGAGGCGGCGACCGTGAAGCTGCCGATCGGGTTGAGCGCGTCGTAGGCCTTCAGCACGTCCTCGGGGCTGGTGTAGAGCTGGCTGTGCTCGACGCCGGAGTTGTCGACGCCGTCCTCCTCGCCGCCGGTGATGCCGAGCTCGATCTCCAGCGTCATGTTCATCTTGGCGATGCGGGTCAGCGTCCTGGCGCTGATCTCGATGTTCTCCGCCAGCGGCTGCTCCGAGAGATCGAGCATGTGCGAGCTGAACAGCGGCTCGCCGTTGCGCGCGAAGTACTCCTCGCCGGCGGCGATGACCCCCTCGACCCAGGGGATGATCTTCTTGGCGCAGTGGTCGGTGTGGAGCACCACCGGCACGCCGTAGACCTTGGCCAGCGTCCGCACGTGGTGCGCGCCGGCGACGGCGCCCGCGATCGAGGCGGCCTGCGCGCTGTTGTCCAGCGTCTTGCCCCCGTAGAACTGCGCCCCCGTGTGCGAGAACTGGATGATGATCGGCGCCTTGGCCTCCTTGGCCGCCGCCATCGCGGCGTTCGCCGAGTGCGATCCGATCACGTTGACCGAGGGGAGCGCGGCCTTGGCCTCCTTGCAATAAGCAAACAGCTCTTTGAGAGCGGTGCCGGTGATGACTCCAGGTTTCAGCTTCAAGTTCGCCATGGGCGCGGCAGTATAGCCGGACGGCCGCGCTTTTCGAGACCGTCGGCGCCGCTAAATCGCCGCGGCCGCGAGCGACTACCGGGCGCCCTTGAGGCGGCGCAGGCGGTTCAGGGGGCCGAGCACCCGGTGCAGCTCGGCCTGGGTCAGCCGCGGGAGCAGCTTGGACGCCGGCCGCGGCACCGCGGCGGGGACGACGAACTCCGGGTCGGTGGTCCCCGGCAGATAGAAGAAGTCCGAGGGGAAGAGGCTGACCGGCAGGAACGTGGAGGTCGGATCGGCCGCCGCCAGCACCGCCGCGCGCGCGGTGGTCGGATCGAACGGCGTCGGGACGCCGGTGGCCATCGAGGTGTAGCGCACCGTCAGCGGCGAGGCGAAGCTGGTCCCGCTGGCCCAGGTCAGCCAGCCGCCCGCGTACTCGACGATGATCGCCTGCCCGGGGGCGAACACGTTCACGCACTTGCCGAAGTCGGAGAACATGTTCTGGACCGAGGTCCCCGGGTTGTAGGCGCCGACCAGCAGCGACTTCGGATCGCCGAGATCGCAGGAGAGCGAGTCGGCGCCGCTGTCGATCTCCACGCCGTCGTTGCCGGCCGCCTGCACGGTGAGGACCGGCGGCCCGCCGATCATGGCGTTGTGGTCGTTGGTCGCCTGGTCGATGATCTGGTAGTAGGCCGACAGGGTCACCGGGTCCGGGCAGTTCGCGGCCTGCAGCATCTCCAGCGTCTGCCGCGACGCCGCGCCGAAGCTCTCGTTGACGAGGCCGACGTCCCCCTTCGACTCGGCGGCGGTCAGCAGGCCGTCGATCTGGGCCGGCTGCTTGACGAAGGCGGCGTAGACGTCGGGATCGTCGAGCAGGTCGACCAGCTGGTCGATGTCCGCCTGCTGGATGCAGGGGAAGTTGGTCATCAGCGACTCCTCCGACCCGAGCTGGCGCTCGACCAGCACCAGCCGCACGTCGGGGTTCTCGTGGGCGACGGTCGTCGAGGTGGCGGTGCCGTGGTAATTGAAGGCCGAGAACTCGGTGTCGATGGGGTTCATCAGCTTGGTGATCTCGGCCGGGGTGAAGACCGCGTCGGGGGTCTGACCGGCCCGCACCATCGCGTTCCAGCGCGCCTTGTACTGGGCGACGCTGGCCAGCGGATCCGGCTTGGCGCTGATGCCGGGCTTGAGGTCGCAGCTGTCATCGGGCTGCGCCAGCTCGGCGAGGAACTCCTGCTTGAGCATGTCGAACATCGGGCCGCTGCTGACCGCCGGCGGCGCCGCGGCGTCGCTCCCCGAGCCGCCCGAGTCGTCGGTGCAGGTCTCGGTGTAGGTGGCCGTCACCTTCCCCTGCAGATCGCTCGCCGACAGATCGATCCCCTCGTCGATCACCATGACGTTCTGCTGCTGGTTCGAGCTCTGCGGGACCAGCGTGATGCTGCTGCCCGAACCGCCGCACCCGGCGGCCACGGCGCCCGCGCAGGCGACGACGACGACAATCCAGACCCTCGACCCGATCATGCGGCCTCCTCGGGGCATTCTTTCGATATCCGCCCTCGCGGTCAACGTGTCATTGATCACATGCCGTCGGCGCGTCGGGCGGCGGGGCGGCCGTCAGCGGTCGAACAGCACGAACGGGCGGTTGCTCTCGGGCGGCGGCAGGTCGCGATCGTGCTGCACGAAGCGCTGCAGGCGGGCGAAGCCGGCCGGCGTGAGCGCCCCCATCACCAGCGCCAGCTTGTCCGGCGCGCGCGCGTCGGGCAGCGGCACCGCGAGCTCGCCGGCCAGGCGGTTGAGCGGGGCGGCGCCGACCAGCACCAGATCGAAGCGGGCGCGGTCGGCGGCGGTCACCTCGCGGTCGGCCTTGACGCCGAACCTGGCCGCCACCATCGGCCCCCAGTCGGCCAGCGCGGCGGCCAGCGCCTTGGCCGCCGCCACCGCCGCGGGCGCGCCGTCGGTGCCGTAGACGTAGAGGTGCGGGTGCTGGCGGGGGACGCTCTTGCTGCAGAGCCCGGGGATCGCCTGGCCGGGCGGCGGCGGCGAGAGCGGCCGCTTGGGGGCCGCCGGATCCCGCTTGATCGCGGCCAGCCGGCGGAGCAGCGCCGCGTCCTTGTAGGCGGGGACCCAGGCCGCGTGCCCCACGCCCGGGTACTCGACGTAGTGGACGTTCTTCCCCAGCCAGCCGAGCGCCTCGTAGCGCGCCGCCATCTTGCGCGAGTCCTCGACGGGGACGGTCGGATCCTTGTCGCCGTGGAAGATGAAGACCTGCAGGTGGGCGGCGTTCTCGGCGATGGCCGGCGGCGACAGCGCCTCCAGCCGCGGCAGATCGTAGAGCGCGGCGTCGGCCGGCTGCACCATGCGCGCGAAGTCGGTGATGCCGCAGACCGGGGCCAGCGCGGCGAACAGCTCCGGGTGGCGGAGGCCGATCGCCCAGGTGCCGCCGCCCCCCATCGAGAGGCCGGTGAGCGTGATGCGGTCGGGATCGATCCGGTAGGCGCGGCGCACGTCGGCGATCACCCGCATGACGTCGTCGTAGCCGAGCCCGTCGTAGCCCATCACCTCGCCGCGCCCGAGCGGCGAGACGACGAAGGCGGGGACGTCGGGGAGCGGCAGCCGGTTGCGCGAGGCCTCGGCGTCGGTCTCGCCGGGGCGGTTGTCGAGCCCGAACACCCGCCGCAGGTTGTGCTTGTGGTCGGAGTAGGCGCCGTGCAGGGCGACGATGAGCGGCCAGGCGTCCTTCTTGTGGAGCCCGTCGTAGCCGCGCGGCACGTAGAGCGCGTACGGCTGCAGCGTCCCGTCCCAGTCGGCGCGGTAGGCCTTCACCAGCTCGCCGGTGGCGCTGCGGTAGGGGTCGTCCCCCTTGGCGACGCGGTCGGCGTAGGCGCGCGCCGTGGCCAGCGTGTCGCGCACGAAGGCCTGATCGCGCGCCGGCTTGGTGATGGAGGCGCGCCGGAGGTCGGCGTCCTCGACCAGCCGCTCGATCGAGGGGAGCGT
>DASZVW010000872.1:0-4376 GCA_035546895.1 Polyangia bacterium | reverse complement strand
AACGGCTACCAGGACGCCGACGGCTGCCCCGACAAGGGGAAGGTCATCGTCCACAAGGGGAAGCTGGAGATCCTGGACAAGATCTACTTCGAGACCGACAAGGACGAGATCAAGCCGGTCTCCTTCCCGCTGCTGGACGCCATCGCGGCCACCATCAACGGCAACCCCCAGATCGAGCTGATAGAGATCCAGGGGCACGCCGACGAGCGCGGCGACGACGCCCACAACCTCGACCTGACCGAGCGGCGCGCGCACTCGGTGCGGGTGGCGCTCGAGCAACGCAACGTCTTGCCCAGCCGCCTCAAGAGCCACGGGTACGGCGAGACCAAGCCGATCTGCACCCAGCACAACGAAGAGTGCTGGAGCAAGAACCGGCGCGTCGAGTTCATCATCCTCAAACGCTCCGACGAAGCGAAGCTCACGGGCGGCGAAGGCCAGTAGGTCGCGCCTCGGTCGCCGGGCGCGGGCGCGCCGCCGCCGCGCTCCGGCGGCGGCTTTTCAGGAGTATCCCGGATCGGCGAAATCCGGGATCCCGTGTTACGTTTCAGCCGTGCCCAGTACGCCCGATCTCGTCGTGGGCCTCGGCCAAGCCACGGTCGAGATGCTCGGCGTCGGGCCACGCTCCGCGGAAGCCGTGGTCGAGCTCCCCACCTTCAGCATCCAGAGCGGCGGCGCGGTGGGGACCACCCTGGCGACGGTGGCCGCCCTGGGGGGGCGCGCGCGCTACTTCGGGCGCCTGTCGGACGACGAGTTCGGCTCGATCATCCTGCGCGGCCTCAAGGAGTTCGGCGTCGACGTCTCGCAGGTCCTGATCGAGCCGGGGAAGATCTCGCCCGCCTCCTTCGTGCTGGTCGACGAGCGGACCGGACGGCGGCTGGTCCGCTTCACCCGCGGCAGCACCACCCCGCTCGATCCGGGCGAGCTACCGCGCGCGCTCTACGACGGCGCGCGCATCTTGCTGGTCGACGGGCGCAACCCCAACACCGAGATCGCCGCCGCCGAGCGGGCCCGCGCGCTGGGGATCACCGTGCTGCTCGACGCGCGCCGCCTGGGCGCCGGGATGGGCGAGCTGCTCGATCTCTCGGACATCGTGATCGGCAACGAGCGCTTCGCCGCCGAGTTCTCGCACTCCTCCGACATGAAGCGGAGCCTGCTCGAGCTGACCAAGATGGGCCCCAAGATCGCCGTCATCACCCTCGGCGAGGAGGGGGCCATCGGGCTCGAGAACGAGACGCTGGTCCGCCAGCCGGCGCTGCCGGTCGAGGTCTACGACACCACCGGCGCCAGCGAGGTCTTCCGCGGCGCCTTCATCTACGGCGCCCTGCAGGGCTGGCCGCTCGATCGCTGCCTGCCGTTCGCCAACGCCGCCGCCGCCCTCAACTGCCGCCACCTCGGCGGCACCGGCGGCATCCCCGGCCTCGCCGAAGTCACCCGCGCCGCCGGCCTCTCGGCTTAGCAGTCATCGACCTCTTAGGGCACAATTGGCCGAAAGGCCGTGCCGGAGGATCTGTGTTCATAAACCGACTCACGTTGAAGCGCTTCAGAAGCGCGCCAGCCGCGTCCATCGATCTGGACAATCCCGTCTTCTTGGTCGGTCGAAACGGCGCGGGAAAAACCAACGTGGTGGACGCCTTTGCGTTCCTCGCAGAATGCATGGCCGCCCCACTTCAGGCCGTGTTCGACAACCGCGGCGGTATCTCGGCAGTTCGGAACCGGACCCCCGGCGGTGGCTATCCACCCAACCTCGGAATTCGGATCGACCTGGGTACGATCAATGGCAGCGTCGCCGGTGGACACTACGCGTTCGAGGTCCGTGCGCTGCCCGAATACGGCTTCGAGGTCGTACGGGAACAGTGTCGGCTTGCCCTCGGCGGGAACACGGCTGCCTGGTTCGATCGCAAGGGCGACCTCTTTCGTTCGAACGAGGAGAGCCTTCGGCCGGCCATCGACGCTCAATCGCTCGCGCTGCCAGCCGTCGGCGGTACGGCCGACTTCGCTCCTCTCGTGAAAGCGATCGCTGCCATGAGAAAATATTCGATCGACCCAACTGCGATCCGCGAGATGCAGGACCCCGACAGCGGCCTTTCGCTCAAGCCTGACGGTAGCAACGTGGCAAGCGTCCTTGAACGTCTCCTCCGGCATTCGAAGAACGATGCCACCTGGATCTGCGAGATGCTCGAAGCCATCGTTCCGGGTACGAAAGAAGTGAAGCCCATCAAGCACGGCAAAAAGTTGTCGCTCAAGTTCAGGCAACTGTGGGCACCGGAAAAATCGATCGATTTCGAAGCATTCGCGATGTCGGACGGCACTCTTCGCGCGCTGGGACTTCTTGCAGCCGTTGCCCAGAAGCCCAGCCCTTCGCTGCTCTGTATCGAAGAGCCGGAATCGACGATCCATCCGGGGGCGCTCGGCGCAATACTCGACGTGCTGAAGACCGCGAGTGAGCGCTTCCAGGTCGTCATCACCACCCACAGCCCTGAGCTTCTGGATGCCGATTGGATTGAAGATCGGCACCTGCGAGTCGTTACCTGGGAATCGGGCGCCACCCACGTGGCGCCACTCGGTGACGCGGCACGGTCCGCGCTCAAGGATCACGTCATGGGAGCCGGCGAACTTCTTCGCTCGAACGTGCTCGATTCCGGCCCCCTTTTCGATCAAAACGCTGCGCAGGGACGCTTGTTCGAGGATGCTCCCACGTGATCCAGCCGGTCGTAGAAGGCCATGGCGATCTCGCCGCCGTTCCCGTTCTGATTCGCCGAGTCGCTGAACGCCTCGGTGTCCCATCGGTGCCGATCGGTCGGCCGATCCGCCGACGACGCAGCGAGATGGTTCGAGAAGACGCTATCAGGCGAGGCGTGCAGTTGGCCCGAAGGCAGCACGGATGCCGTGGAATCTTGATCATATTCGACGCTGACGACGACTGTGCGGGTCAGCCCCCTATCTCGTCGGCCATCTCCTGGGCAAAAGACGAGGCAAAGCCGCTCGCTTGCAGCTTAGTCGTCGCCTACCGAGAATACGAAGCATGGTTCACCGCCGGCCTCGAGATGCTACGTGGCAAGCGAGGTCTCATGAACACCGCAGTATCCGATGACGCGCCCGAAGCACGGCGCGGTGCCAAAGAGTACTTGGGGCGGTTTCTTCCAGCCGGACGTGGCTACGTGGAGACCACAGATCAGCCGGCACTTACCCAAATGTTCGATCTCGATCTCGCTTACGAGCGGTGCCGTTCATTTCGAAAGCTCGTAAAGGAGCTGGACCTCCTGCTACGCGAAGGAGAACAGATGACGACTCAGACATGGAAGGAACGATGAGCGGCGGGAAACATAGGAATAGTCGGGTGTACACGCTGATCTCTACGGCCCTGAACAGGCGTTTACGCGAAGCCGCCCGTGTTAGTCAGCTCTCCAGGAGTGAATGGATCAGTCGTGCCGTCGAAAGACAACTCGAAGCAGAAAGCCTGATCATGGGTCCCGTCGCACAGCTCGCCTCGCTTGGCGGTCCCACCGCAGATCTGACTCAAATGCTGGCTGAGATTGGAAACGGACGCTCGGGCGCGTTCGCCCTCGTCCCAGCGACCTAAATCCAGCGACCTGGCCGTCGATCGACCGAGCTACTTCGGGCCGCCCGACTTGGGCTCGTTGCCGAGGTGCCCCGGCGGGCCGGCGGCGGCGTAGAAGGGCTCGGCGACGTTGGCGGCGGTCCCCCAGCGGGCCTTCGACCAGGTGGTCTCGTAGGCGTGCAGGAGGCCGAGGACGCCGCGCATCCCGCGCAGGGCGATCGGGTGATCGGCGGCGATGTCCTTCTGCTCGCGCGGGTCGGCGAATTCGTCGTAGAGCTCCATCCGCCCCGGCCCCTTGTGGACCAGGCGGTAGCGGTCGACCTTGAGGCCGCGCGCCACCTGGCCGTCGACGGTCATCGCCGCGCGCGGCGTGACGCCGACCTCGTCGTAGACCAGCGGCACCAGCGAGGCCCCCTCCATCTTGGGGTCGGGCTTGGCGCCGGCCAGCTCGAGCAGCGTGGGCGCCATGTCCATCATCTCGACGTCGGCGTCCACCACCTTCCCCTTGGGGAAGAGCCCCGGCGCCCGGATGATCATCGGGACGTGCGTCAGCTCCTGGTAGACGGTGTCGCCGTGGCCGACGCTGCCGTGCTCGTAGAACTGGTCGCCGTGGTCGGAGACCACGATGACCGCCGACTTGTCGTAGACGCCCATCTCCTTGAGGTCGGCGATGAACTTGGCGAACAGGGCGTCGCTGCCGGTCACCTCGCCGTCGTAGAGCGCCTCCAGATAGGCCTTGTCGTTGTCGGTGACCTTCAGCTTGCCGCCCTTGATGAGACCGAGCTGCACGCCCGACTGGATCGGCTTGATCGGCCCG
>DASZVW010000871.1:0-9162 GCA_035546895.1 Polyangia bacterium | reverse complement strand
GCTCCGCCTCCGCCTCGGTGGTGAGCGCCGGGTTCGGCAGCGCGGCGCGCAGCCAGGCGAGCTGCCGCTCGACCTGCGCGCGGCGCTCGGGCGAGATCCGCGCGCCGCCGTCGTGCAGGTAGCGGGTCAGCGCCTCGAGCGCCTGCGCCGTCTGGCCGAGCGCCACCCGCGCCTGGCCGATGTTGTAGAGCACCGCGAACTGCGGGCTGATGGCGTAGGCCTGCTCGAACTCGCGCAGCGCCCCCTCGTAGCCGCGCTGGCCGGCCAGCTCCAGCCCCTTGGCGTAGTGGGCGCGCGCGTCGCTGCGCGGATCCTCCGCGCGGCCCGGCCGCGCCGCGCCCAGCGCCAGCAAGGCGGCGAGCGGCGCGCACCCCTTCAGCAACGTTCGCCTGGCGGGCATCGGTGCCCGCCCATCATATACGGGTCTCCGCGCCCGGCGGGCATGGGTCAGAGCGGCGGGCTGGCGTTCTTGAGCAGGTCGATGAGGTAGGCGTCGAACATCTTCCCCGCCTGGGGGGCGCCCGGCGTCGCGTCGTCCCCGGCGCAGGTCTGATCGAAGCGCGGCGCGTTCGGATCCGAGGTCCCGTCGGACTCCCCCGGGACCTTGATGTAGAGGTAGGCGTCGACGAGCGGAGAGGGCGCGGCGCGCGGCCGCTCGCCGAGGCCCGCCCCCCGCACGTTGCACCAGCTGGAGGCCACCGATCGGATGTAGGCCTGGCCGTCGCGGCCGGTGTCGATGACGAACCGCTTGCCGGTGACGCCGAGCTGGCCGAGCGCCCGCGCGAGGTCGGCGGCGTAGCCGGTCTCGTCGCTGGCGGCGCTGGTCCGATCGCGGGGCGTCTTCGCCGGATCGACGGCCGGGTCGTAGTTGGAGACGTCGAGCGCGAAGCCGCGCACGCGCTCGGGGCCGCCGCCCATGGTCAGCACCTCTTTGTAGAGCGCGGCCGCGCGCCCGATGTTCTTGGGGAAGCCGAGCCAGCCGGCGTGCGCCGCCTCCAGGTAGAGGAAGACGTTGGGGAGCGAGAGCTTGCTGATCGCGTAGGCGATGCCGCGCTTGTAGATCGCGGCGGCGGCGTGGCAGCGCGGGCGGTCGAGGTTGGTGACCAGGTTCGACAGCGAGTCGGGCTCCAGGACGGCGACGACGCGCTGGTCGGGGTGGGCGCGGAACGCCGCCGCGATGGCGTCGATGAACTCGTGCTGGTAGCGCGCCTCGCCGGCGGCGTCGGGGGCGAGCTCGCCGGCCGAGGCCTCGGCGGCGCAGTCGCGCCCGGGCAGATCGTAGACGACGAAGACGGGGACCACCGGTCGTCCGTCTGCCTGCTGCTGCCGGCGGGCGTCGTCGAGGGTGCGCGGCAGCTCCCGGGTGTCGGCGATCCAAGACAGCCAGATCGCCGTGGGGAGTGGCTCCATCTTCTTCAGCAGCGCGGCGTCGCGCGGGTGCGCCAGCTCCAGCGCCTGGACCGCGCGGACGTAGTCGGGGTTGACGTAGAGCCGCGCGCCCAGGAAGGGGTTCTCCCCGGCGGGGGCGGCCGGCGTGGTCGGGACGGGCACCGGCGAGACGGCGGGCGTCTCGGCGGGACGCGCCTCTCCGGTGGGGCCCGCGCACCCGGCGAGCGCGGCGGTCAGGGCAACGGCGGCGGCAATGGAACGGTCGAAGTGGCGTGACGGCATCGCGGACCTCCGCCCAGGCCGGCAGCAACCCGGGTGCCACCGAAATCCGGCGGCGGCGCCGCGGTCGGACGCCGCCGGGGGACGTTCGCGGACGTCCGCTGGACGTCCGTGGCGCCGCTCGAGCCGGCCGCCGGCTCGCCGCGAGCCGAGGTTCTGCCGGCCGGCCGCGGGGCCCGGGCCCGTCGGCGTTGGCTCGACCGTTGCTGCTGGGCGAACGCGATGAGCAACGCGCGACACGAGCTGGTTCGTCGATCCATCGTTCTCGGGGGCACTCTGACCGTGCTGGCGCTGGCCGCGCCGGCCCACGCCGACGAGCCGCCGGCGCCCGCGCCGGAGGTGACGCCGGCGGCGCCGCCCGCGGCCGCGCCGGCGACGACCACGGCGCCGAAGAAAGGCGGGAGCGGGCCCGCGCTGGGGCTGAACCCCGACGCCCCGCAGGTCGGCGGCCTGGTGACCACCACCTCCGAGGCGCCGGCGGCGGCGGAGGAGCCGGAGACCGGCGAGTGGAAGTTCGACGTGACGGGGTACTTCCGGGCGCCGCTGCGGTTCTCCTGGGGGCCGCCGACCACCCCGGATCCGTACCAGCAGGGCGTGAACGCCGGGACGCAGATCCGGACGCCGCCGCTGGTGCCGGACGCGAACTACATCGACTGGCGGTACACCAACAGCATGGTGGGCCCCTGGACCGAGCTGAACTTCCACTACGGCAACGACCGGGTGAAGGCGACGGTGCAGATCGCCTCGTACAACATCACCGACTCGGGGTACCGGCGGCTGGAGGCGAACCTCGGGATCAACGAGGCGTTCCTGTCGATGACCTACCCGGAGTTCATCAACGAGAACTCGCGGCTGACGCTGATCGCGGGCGCGTACACCAACCGGTACGGCGCGGCGGGGCGTTACGACGCCGGCCGGTACGAGACGTACCTGTTCGGGCGCACGCACACGGCGGGGCTGACGGTGACCGAGGACTACGACGTGGACGACTGGACGGGCGAGATCGAGGGCGGGTTCGGCGGGAAGCTGGAGCCGATCCCGTTCTACGGGCCGCCGGTCGGAAACGGGCCGGGGAACGCCAACCAGAACCTGCCGGCCTGGGAGCCGTACCCGGGGCCGGTGCCGCAGGAGTCGACGTTCGTGGCGCACGGCCACCTGGGCGCCGTCTACAAGAAGGAAGTGATCATCGGGGCCCACTACATCTACGTGTTCGCCAACGACAACGAGCGGGCGGGGTCGTACCAGGGGGGGACCAACCCCTCGTGGGACGGGCCGGGGAACTCCGGCATGATCCAGATGAACTCGCCGGCGCGGCAGCCGGGCGATCCGAAGCCGAGCATCGCGATCTACGGCGCGGACGTGAAGCTCCTGGGGGGCGTGCTGGGCGACGGGTACCTCGGGTACTCGCACCTGGCGGCGACCAACGCGCTCTACCTGGCGGACGCCATCGAGGTGCTGCACTCGTTCGGCGGCTGGCAGCTGCACGACAACTACTTCGGCGCGCCGGGCGGCGTCGATCCGGTCACCGGGTCGATCGACAGCGTGGAGCTGCAGTACAGCTTCAGCTTCGGGCAGCTGTTCCACTACCCGCAGGCGTTCTGGGGCGACGGGCCGGACATCATCGGGACGATCTTCGGGATGTTCAACCACGTGAACGCGCCCGACAACCCGATGTTCAGCCTCAACAAGCTGAAGTTCGGGACGGAGTGGACCTACTCGCCGCTCCCCTGGCTGGGGGTGGGCGGACGGTACGACGTGGTGGAGCCGAACCTGAGCAACTCGGGCGAGTCGTTCTCGGTGCTCTCGCCGCGGATCATCTTCCGGACGGCGTTCGTGACGCACGAGCAGGTGATGATCCAGTACTCGCGGTACTTCTACGGGAACCTGTACGCGGCGGGGGACGTGCCGGCGGCGGGGTTCATGAGCGGGTCGCAGTTCCCTTACAACAGCCAGCTCGGGGCGGCGAACCTGGGCGTCGACAAGAACGCCGCGCAGATCGCGGCGATCATCTGGTTCTAATCACTCAAATTCTTCGAGGGAAAGCGTGATGACGACTCAAATGAAGCGAGCGATGATGGTGGTGGCGGGGGGCGCGATGCTGGTGGGGTGCGTAATCCCGGACAAGTCGGCGACGCAGCCGCAGGTGGCGCCGGGGTCGGCGGCCTCGATCGGCGGTGGCGCCAAGGCGGAAGCGGCGCCGGGCCCGCAGGTCGGCAAGGACTGCGGGGCGACCGGGCTCATCGACGACGGCGAGGACGGGAACAACCAGAACCTGCCGAACGACAACCGGGGCGGGTACTGGTACACGTTCAAGGACCACGGGACCACCACCGTCGAGCCGACGGCGGGCGAAGAAGGCGGGACCTTCGCGATGAGCCCCGGCGGCCACGACTCGCAGTACGCGGCGCGGTACCACGGGACCATCGGGACAGGGGCCATCGTCTTCTCGGGGATGGGGATGAACTTCGTCGACCCCAAGGACGCCTACGACGCCTCGAAGTACGCGGGCATCTCGTTCTGGGCCAAGAAGAACTCGCCCGAATCGACCGGGAAGGTGCGGCTCAAGGTCCCCGATTCGAACACCGATCCGCAGGGGGGGGTGTGCACGGAGTGCTTCAACGACTTCGGCGCCAACCTGAACCTGACCACGGAGTGGAAGCAGTTCTCGTTCACCTGGAAGCAGCTCAAGCAGCTTCCCGACTGGGGCGCGCCGCACAAGCCGCACATCACGCCGTCGAAGCTCTACGGCGTCCAGTTCCAGGTCAACATCCCCCGCGCCAACTACGACATCTCGATCGACGACCTGAAGTTCATCTGCGAGTAGCATCGGGCTCGACCATCACCGGCCGTCGCCGCCTGTTCGAGGCCGGTGGCGGCCGGTCGTTCGTTTAGACCTCCGGAAACAAAAGGGACCAGCAATGCGCTTTGGATATTTCGACGACAAGAACCGCGAATACGTCATCACCACGCCGAAGACCCCCTACCCCTGGATCAACTACCTCGGGTCGGAGAACTTCTTCGCCCTGGTCTCCCACCGCGCCGGCGGCTACTGCTTTTACCGGGACGCGCGCCTGCGCCGTCTCATGCGCTATCGCTACAACAACGTCCCCACCGACGTGGGCGGGCGGTACTTCTACATCAACGACGGCGGCGAGGTCTGGAACCCCAGCTTCGCCCCCACCAAGGCGGCGCTGGACAGCTTCGAGTGCCGCCACGGCCTCGGCTACACGCGCATCACCGGCGAGCGCAAGGGGGTGCGCGCCTCGCTGCTGATGTTCGTCCCCATGGGGCACACCGCCGAGGTCCACGAGCTGCGGATCAAGAACACCTCGGCGGCCCCCAAGAGCCTGAAGGTCTTCTCCTTCATCGAGTGGTGCCTCTGGAACGCCTACGACGACATGACCAACTACCAGCGCAACTTCTCCACCGGCGAGGTGGAGATCGAGCGCGGCGGCAGCACCATCTACCACAAGACCGAGTACCGCGAGCGGCGCGACCACTACGCGTTCTACAACGTCAACGCGCCCGTGGCCGGGTTCGACACCGACCGCGAGACCTTCTTCGGGCTCTACAACGACTGGAGCGCGCCCGACGTGGCGCTCAAGGGGGCGTCGTCCAAGTCGGTCGCCAGCGGCTGGGCCCCCATCGCCTCGCACGGCCTCGACGTCGAGCTCGCCCCCGGCGAGGAGAAGATCTTCGTCTTCACGCTCGGCTACGTCGAGGTCCCGCGCGCCGAGAAGTGGGAGAAGCCGGGCATCATCAACAAGAAGCCCGCGCACGCGCTGATCGAGAAGTTCTCCACGCCCGAGCAGGTCGACGCCGCGATGAAGCAGCTCGCGGGGCACTGGTCGAAGCTGCTCTCGAACTACGCGATCGAGTCGTCCGACGAGAAGCTGAACCGGACGGTCAACATCTGGAACCCCTACCAGTGCATGGTGACCTTCAACATGTCGCGCAGCGCCTCGTACTTCGAGACGGGGATCGGGCGCGGCATGGGGTTCCGCGACTCGAACCAGGACCTGCTCGGGTTCGTGCACCTGGTGCCGGAGCGGGCGCGCGAGCGGATCATCGACATCGCCTCCACGCAGTTCCCGGACGGCAGCGCCTACCACCAGTACCAGCCGCTCACCAAGCGCGGCAACAACGACGTCGGCAGCGGCTTCAACGACGACCCGCTGTGGCTCATCTTCGGCGTCGCCGCCTACATCCGCGAGACCGGGGACTTCAGCATCCTCGACGAGCAGGTGCCGTTCGACAACGACCCCAAGACCAAGACCACGCTGTTCGAGCACTTGAAGCGCTCGTTCAACTTCACGCTCAACAACCTGGGGCCGCACGGGCTGCCGCTCATCGGGCGCGCCGACTGGAACGACTGCCTCAACCTCAACTGCTTCTCGGAGACGCCGGACGAGTCGTTCCAGACCACCGGCAACAAGACGGGCCGGACGGCCGAATCGGTGTTCATCGCCGGCATGTTCGTCGGCGTGGCGCCCGATTATGCCTACCTGGCCGAGAAGCTCGGCTTCGCCGACGAGGCCAAGAAGGCGCGCGCCGAGTCGGCCAAGATGAGCGACACCATCCTCAAGCACGGGTGGGACGGCGAGTGGTTCCTGCGCGCCTACGACTTCTTCGGCAAGAAGATCGGCAGCAAGGAGAACCAGGAGTCGCAGATCTTCATCGAGCCGCAGGGCTTCTGCATCATGGCCGGCGTCGGCGTCGAGGGCGGGCAAGCCAAGAAGGCGCTCGACTCGGTCAAGGAGCGGCTCGACACCAAGTACGGCATCGTCCTCAACAACCCGCCGTACAGCGAGTACCACGTCGAGCTCGGCGAGATCTCCTCGTACCCGCAGGGCTACAAGGAGAACGCCGGCATCTTCTGCCACAACAACCCGTGGGTGATCATCGCCGAGACGGTGATCGGCCGCGGCGACCGCGCGTTCGACTACTGGAAGAAGATCGCGCCGGCCTACCTCGAGGAGCAGAGCGAGGTCCACCGCCTCGAGCCGTACGTCTACGCGCAGATGATCGCCGGCAAGGACGCCGTCCGCCACGGCGAGGCCAAGAACTCCTGGCTGACCGGGACCGCGGCCTGGAACTTCGTGGCCGTCTCCCAGTACCTGCTGGGCGTGCGCCCCGACTTCGAGGGGCTGCGCGTCCACCCCTGCCTGGGCGGCGAGGTCGGCAAGTTCACCGTCACCCGCAAGTGCCGCGGCGCCGAGTACCGCATCAACGTCAAGAACAGCGGCAAGGGTGGATCGTCCGGGGCCCCCAAGCTGACCGTCGACGGGAAGCCGATCACCGGCGACCTGGTCCCCTACGCCAAGCCGGGCGCGACCGTCATCGTCGACTGCGAGGTCTGACCGGCCTCAAAGCGGCATCAGCTCTGCGCCGTACGCGCGGAGCTGACGGTCCGCCGTAGGCGGAGCTGACGGTCCGCCGTAGGGCGACAACGTCCTCGTCTTCGTCGCAGCTCTCACTTGCGGCCGCGGGCATCGAAGTCTGCGAGGAGGTAATCCGGTAAAGGACCGTCGAAATCGTTAGGGATCGTAAACTTCCCGCGATCGGCGCCGAACGTGGGCGCCAACTGCTTCTTCTCCGGCACCAGACGTGCCACCGGGTTTCCTGCCCGCGCAATGACCACCTCCTCGCCCTGCTCGACGCGAGCGAGCAGTTCCGAGAAGTGATTCTTGACGTCGTGAACGTTCACGGTCTTCATCAGATCGCGTTCTCGGTGACGAATCAATTCGGCGCTTGGCGAGCATCCTTGTAATCGTAGCCAGCGCGGAACTTAATCTTCCCGCGCAACGCTGAAAGCGACCGACGTTCGTTGCGAGTTGGCGGGACAAATATCTGTGCAGTCATCGCCGCGATCAGTTGAGACGGCGAGGCGGCGAGGCGGCGACGAGCGCGGCTACGTTTGAGCATGTCGACGATAGTACTAGACTCATGGCGCCTCAGCGGGGCTGGTCTTATAAAGAATCCACACTGCCTCGACACCGCCGGCTGGTGTTGAGAACGGCCCTGAATGAAATCTAGGGCCAGGCCAGGAAGTTTCTTTTTCGAGCGTGGAATTGCTCTTATAAAAGGCGCCTGAGTCTGTGTATGACGCCTTCGCTGAGCAACCACGGCCAAAACAGTGAAAATCCGTGAATGTCACGGTTCCATTGGTCTTGTTCTGCCAGTCTGATAGTACCTGCCAGGCATTCGACGTCCACGTGCCTGTAGCAGGTCCCGATGCTTCCAGTTCGTGTTCCAGCCGTCGGGTGAAGTCCTCGTTTGACTCCCGATTGGGAGAAGAAGGCGTCGTCTGCGGCTGCACGGAGGCCATGGCTGGTTCGAAAGTAAGCTGCGGTCGCTCAGCAGGTCGGTTCCAGAGTGGGGTCTTCCTTCTATCCTGCTGAGCGCTCTCCGGCTGTTCAGCGACTGCCGAAACGTTTCGATGTGGTCTTCTAAACGACGCTATCGCAACGCTGACGATAATTCCGACAGCGAGCAATCCGAGGAAGCTCAAGAACAGGATTCGGTGTTCTCCGCTGCCTTTATTAAAAGGCGAGTAGGGTCCTGGCCCACTAATGCGTGAGACGGGCACCATTGGCATTCTCCTTGGTAAAAGCCGTCGCCTCTTACGTCTTAACGTTTCTAAGTGAACCGGCGTGGCACTAACGTGGAAGCAACCGGAGGAATTCCTTAGTCACTTCGCATTTTGAATTCGGCCAGAAATAGTCCACGCCGGCCTTCACATGGCGGACGTGATCCTAGTCCGAACTATAGTTGTAAATATATGAAGGGGAGCCTCCGACAGGCCTTCCTGGAACGACACCGCAATTGACCGTAACGCCGCTGTCAGCATCTATACTGCTGAATCCCAACTCCGTGGTGTTCCAAGCAATGTTATTTATGCCTGTAAAGGCAGCCGGCGTTGTGCACCCACCCGACGTCGTGCATGAATACTTGTTTGTCGATCCGATCCACGCTCCAGAAAAGTATTGCTGATCGACTTGACAGCCAAAGTAGCTACTGCCACCGGCCTGGTTGTTGTACACGAGCTGGACGAAGCTTACTGATGTCGAATAATTTGGAGTGTAACCCAGCATAACAGGGCATTCGACGGAGATAGTCGTCTGGGCATTATTGTAGAACCCATGCACATCGCGGACGCCGCCGGTTATTCCGTCGACCTGATTCATGCATGCCTGGCCACTATTCCCGATGTACGCGCTGCTGGAATGAGAAATGAAGACCAGTGCCCCGCCAACAATGAACGCAACGCTGATACTTGCTCGCTTCATGTCTTAGTCCCTCCTCCATGTTTGACGCCCGTCGCGGCGGGGCAGGGCAATTAATATGCCCAGCTTATGGGCTAGGATCAATGCCGATCGGTTAGCGCGCAAGAGATCGGAATCGATCGGGATTTCCTGTGGAGAAAAGGGTGCTTGCTTCGTGAGCTGAGCGGGTGACGATGTCGCGATCTTTCGAGGGAGATCGTGAAAATCG
>DASZVW010000870.1:0-6255 GCA_035546895.1 Polyangia bacterium | reverse complement strand
GCGCGCCTGGGCCACCCGGAGATCGCGGCCGTCAACGTGCTGGTCCCCGAGTTCTTCGCCGCGCTCGAGCGCCTGCTCGCCGCCACCCGGCCCGCCGATCTGGCGAGCTACCTCGCCTGGCACCTGCTCGACGCCGCCGCGCCGGCGCTCGGGCAGGCCTTCGTCGAGGAGAGTTTCCAGTTCCGCGCCCACGCCCTGACCGGCGAGGCGCGCCTGCTGCCGCGCTGGAAGCGGTGCCTGGCCGCCGTCGATCGCGGGATGGGCCAGGCGCTCGGCCGGCCGTTCGTCGACGCCACCTTCGGCGCCGGCGGCAAGGCCCGCGCCGAGGAGCTGGTCACCCGGATCGAGGCCGCCTTCGCCGCCGGCCTGGACGGGCTCGGCTGGATGGACGCCCCGACGCGCGCGCAGGCGCTCGACAAGCTCCACCTGGTCGCGAACCAGATCGGCTACCCGGCGCGCTGGCGCAGCTACGACGCGCTGGCGATCGGGCGGCGGAGCGATCTCGAGAACCGGATGAACGCCGCCGCCTTCGAGATGGCGCGCGACCTCGGCAAGATCGGCAAGCCGGTCGACCGCGGCGACTGGGACATGTCGCCGCAGACGGTGAACGCCTACTACGACCCCGCGAAGAACGAGATGGTCTTCCCCGCCGGGATCCTGCAGCCGCCGTTCTTCGACCGCCGGGCGCCGGCGGCGCTCGACGACGGCGGCATCGGGGTGATCATGGGGCACGAGCTGACGCACGGGTTCGACGACCAGGGGCGCAAGTTCGACGGTCACGGCGACCTGCGCGACTGGTGGACGCCCGCCGTCGCCCGGGCGTTCGACCAGCGGGTGTCCTGCGTGATCGCGCAGTTCGACGCCTACCCGGTCCCCGGCGGCCACGTCGACGGGCGGCTGACCGCCGGCGAGAACATCGCGGATCTCGGCGGCCTGCGCCTCGCCTACCAGGTGTTCCACGCGCGCCCGGCCGCCGCCGCGCCGGCCGACGGCCTGAGCGCCGACCAGCGGTTCTTCATCGCCTTCGCCCAGGCCTGGTGCACCAACCGGCGCGAGGCCTACGCCCGGATGCTGGCGGCGGTCGACCCGCACGCGCCGCCCGAGGACCGGGTCGACGGCCCCCTCTCCAACCTGGAGGAGTTCCAGCGCGCGTTCGCCTGCCCGGCCGGCGCGCCCATGGCGCCGGCGCGCCGCTGCCGCGTCTGGTGATGTCCCCTATTTCATCCTCGCCCCGGCGCCTTAACGTTCGCGGGGAGGGAGGTGCGGCGATGACGCGAGGGTGGTCGGCGATGCTCTTCGGTGTGGTGCTCTGGGGGTGCGGCTCGTCGGGGGGCGGGACCCCGCAGGTGAAGATCACCGGCGTCCAGGCGGGCGCCACCATCAACTTGATGGCGGACGACACCTTCCCCCTCAATTTTTCGGTCGCCAACTTCTCGCTCCAGCAGCCCGGGAAGTGCGGCAGCGGCACCGACTGCGGCCAGGCCTACCTCGACATCGACGACCAGGCCTGCAACCAGGCCAACCAGCCGTACAACGCGATCGCGCCGACCGCGGCCTCGCCCTCGACGTCGACGCTGTTCGCGAACTTCTCGCTCTGTCCGGCGGCCACCCTGGGCGGGAACCACCAGCTCACGGTGTCGCTGCACCTCGACGACGGCGCGCAGGTGGTGGGAACCGGCAACGCGCCGGTGCAGGCGACCGTCAGCGTGATCGTCACCGGCGGGACGGTGGCGGGCACCGGCCCGTAGCGCGTGACCTCAGCCCTTGCGCTGCCGCCCCCGGCGGTAGAGCGTCGAGGGATCGATCTGCAGGATCTCCGAGGCGCGGGTCTTGTTCCCCCCCACCCGCTCGAGGACCCAGGCGATGTACTTCTCCTCGACGGCCGACAGCGGCAGCATCTCGGCCGTCGTCTCCGGTAGCTCGGGCGCGTCCCACTCGGCGATCAGGCGCCGCACCTCGGCGGCGCCGATCTCGCCGCCGTCGCCGGTGATGAGCCAGCGGTCGATGGCGTTCTCGAGCTGGCGGACGTTCCCCGGCCAGGCGTAGCGGACCAGCAGCGCCAGCGCCTCGGGGCTGAAGGTCCGCGCCGCCACCCCCGGCAGCCGCGCGCCGCTCTTCTGCAAGAAGTGCTCGAGCAGCAGCGGGATGTCGTCCTTCCGCTCGCGCAGCGGCGGGATGGCGATGGGGACCACGTTGAGGCGGAAGTAGAGGTCCTGGCGGAAGCGGCCGGCGCGGATCTCCGCCACCAGGTCGCGGTGGGTGGCGGCGACGATCCGGACGTCGGTCTTGCGGGAGCCGTCGCTGCCGACCGAGCGGACCTCGCCGGTCTCCAGGACCCGCAGGAGCTTGGCCTGCAGCGCCAGCGGCATGTCGCCGATCTCGTCGAGGAACAGGGTGCCGCCGTTGGCCTCCACGAACAGCCCGCGCCGCGTCTGGGTGGCGCCGGTGAAGGCGCCGCGCAGGTGGCCGAAGAGCTCGCTCTCCAGCAGCGCCTCGGGGACGGCGGCGCAGTTGACCGCCACGAAGGGGGCGTCCCGCCGCGGCCCCTCGGCGTGGATGTCGCGCGCGACCAGCTCCTTGCCGGTCCCGGTCTCGCCGATCACCAGCACCGGCGTCGAGGCGATCGCCACCCGCCGGATGAGCTCGTTGACCGCGCGCATGCCGGCGCTGCGCCCCACCAGCGTCCCCCCGGGGATCGCCTCCCGCACGGCGCGCCGGAGCGCCACGTTCTCGGTCCGCACCGAGCGCTCCCCGATGGCGCGCTCGAGCAGGACCCGCACCACCTCCAGCTTGAACGGCTTGGTGACGTAGTGGTAGGCGCCGCGCTGGATCGCCTCCACCGCGGTCTCCACGGCGCCGAAGGCGGTCATGATCACCACCGGGACCTCGGCGTCGAGCTCGCGCACCGCCTGCAGGACGTCCAGCCCGTCGACCCCCTTCATCCGCAGGTCGGTGAGGACGGCGTCGGCGGGCGCCGCCTTGAAGCGCGCGATCCCCGCCTGCCCGCTGTCGACCCCCTCGGCCTCGAACCCGCTCCGCCGCAGGTACTCGACGACCGCGTTGGCCATCTCCAGCGCGTCGTCGATGACCAGCACCCGCCCCTTCGCTCTAGCCATGGGCCGCCGCCTCCTCGTCCCGCGCGGCCGGCCACAAGATGGTCACCGTGGTCCCCTCGCCGGGCGCGCTGGCCAGGCTGATCTCGCCGCCGTGGTTGCGCACGATGCTGGCCACGATGGGGAGCCCCAGCCCCGTCCCCTCGCCGCGCTTCTTGGTGGTGAAGAAGGGATCGAAGACGGCCAGCAGGTGCTCGGGCGCGATCCCGGTGCCGTTGTCGCGCACGTCCAGGCAGAGGCGCCGGGCGCCGTCGGGGGCGGAGGCCACGATCTCGATGACGCCGCCCCGCGCGCAGGCGTCGCAGGCGTTGAGCAGCAGGTTGATCAGCACCTGCTGGAACTGGTTGCGGTCGGCGGCCAGCGGCGGCAGCCCGGGCGCCACGTCGACCTCGACGCCGATGTGCTGCTGGCGGACGCGGTGGCCGAGCAGGTCGAGCGCGACCGGGATGGCCGACGCGAGGTCGACCCGCCCCAGCTCGACCGGCTGCACGCGCGAGAAGTCGAGCACCTGCCGGATGGTCGAGGAGATGCGATCGATCTGCTGCACGATCGCCTCCAGCGCCCGGCGGTTGTCGGCCCGGCCGATCTCGTCCATCAGGAGCTCGGCGCGCGCCCGGATGATCCCCAGCGGGGTCCCCACCTCGTGCGCGATCCCGGCGGCCAGCACGCCGGTGGTCGCCAGCTTCTCGGCGCTGATGAGCTGGCGCTCCAGCGAGCGCAGCGCCTCGGCGCTCCGCAGCCGCTCGGCCAGCGCCGCGGAGTAGCGCTGCTGGCGGACGATCAGCGTCCCCACCAGCCCGATGGCCAGCAGCAGCCCGGCCGCCGTGAGGACCACCTGGTGGACGAGCGCGCGCTCGCGCGACTCGAGGTTGCGCGCCGAGCGGAGCAGGACCACCCGCCAGAGCCCCAGCCCGCCCGGGTTCGCCGAGGCCCAGGCGGCCAGCGCCGCCCCCGCGGGGAGGCCGAGCGACGGGCCCGCGGCGGCGTCGAGCCAGGTCGATCCGTTCGGCCCCGCCCAGCGGCCCGCGTCGGCGACCCGGCGCTCGGGCGGCAGGACGGTGAAGGGGGTCGAGGCCCCCGACCCGATCCACTGGGCGCCGTTCGGATCGACGACCACGATCCGGCTGTCGGGCAGCGAGCGGAACGCCGACTGCAGCAGCAGCGAGCCCTCGATGGTGACCACCACGCTGTCGGCGCCGACGGGGAAGCTGTAGAAGTAGAAGGCCCGCCCGCCCGGCGGATCGACCGGGCCGGTGAGGCGCTGGACGTGGGGGCTGGTCGGGGCGGCGCCGCAGCTCCGCTGCACGAGGGCCCGGCCGGTCGCCGGCTCCTCGGTGGGGTCGACGGCCACCACCAGCGGGTGGCACCCGCCCGGCCCCAGCAGCACCAGCGTCCGGTAGTCGCGGATGACGGTGGCCATCGCCTTGAACGAGGCGGTGAGCGTCCGCGTCTGCTCGTCGCGATCGGCGGCCGGGGCGCTGTGCAGCTTGTCGACCAGCGTCTCGATCACGCGCGCGTTCTCCTCCAGATCGCGCAGGCGGTCCTCGAGATCGGAGGCCAGGTCGCGGACGTCGGCGTCGCGCGCGGCCACGAAGGCCAGCCGCAGCCGAGCGCGCTCCATCTGCAGGCTCCGCAGCGAGAACGCGAGCACGGTCGCCACCGCGATGACCAGCAAGATCGCCAGCGAGACGCCGCGCATTCGAGAGATCTACCCGACGCCCGGCGCGGGCGGGACCCCCAAAACGGTCACGGCGCCAGCGCGACCGAGGCCAGCAGCGCCGCCAGCGCGGCCATCGCGAGCGCGAGGGTGACCCAGGGGCGATCGGCAGGCTGCTGGGGCCGAGGCCGCTTGCCTCTCCGACGAAGGACCGAAAGCGGCGCCTGGACGATCCGGTTCACCGGGCGACAGCGAAACAAGAATCGTGCCGGTGATTTCGCCCTCCGCCGTGGCGCCGCGGCTCGGAGAGGTCAGGCAGATCGCCCGACCGGCAGGGCACGATGCATGACGGACCATGCGAACGCCGGCGGGAGGGCCCGAGGGGAGCGCGGCCGCGGGAGGCACGTGCATTGCTGGTCGGGGTGACATGGCCAAGCTGGAAGCGCGGTTTCATCCCCCCGATCGGCGCGCCGGGACCTACATCGTCGTCGGTCACGTCTCCTGGCCCGAGCCGCCCACCACCGCCCCGCCGCGCATCCAGGCCTCGCCGTCGCTGGCCCTGGCCTCGGCGCCGGCCACGCTGCTGGCGACGCTCCGGCACCTCGTGCACGCCAACCTGCGATCGCTCGGGGACCTCGAGGCGATCGAGAACGAATACTGGTCGTTCGTCCGGATCTGAGCCCCGGCGGCGAACGAGGATCGACGTGGAATCGCCGGCCGCCTCGAGGCGGATCACGCTGGTGAAGGTGTTCACCTCGACGACGACCAAGGGGCGCGGCGTGCTCGGCGATCAGATCACCGGTTGGCTGGCCGCGAACCCGGCCGTGACCGTCCTCGAGGCGGTGGTCACCGCCTCCTCGGATCGCACGTTCCACTGCCTGTCGATCGTCCTGCTGTGCGCCGGAGAGGCCGCGGGCGCGACCCCGCCGCCGGGGCGGCGCGCCTAGGCGGCGTCGCCCGGGCCGCGATCGTTCCGGCCCGAGAAGATCAGCGCGATCACGGCGGTCGGCCGCGCGCGGTAGCAGGCGGCCAGCGCCGCCGTCTTCTCGGCGAGCTCGGCGGTGCGCGGGGCGAACCGGTAGGCCTCGTCCTGCCGGGACAGCAGGCCGTGCTCGGCCAGCGCGCGCAGGGAGGTCTCGGCCGCGTAGCGCGACGAGCGCCGCTCGAGGCTCACGTCGCGGACGGTCCAGGCGCGCGGCGCCGTCGACAGGAGGAGAAACAGCACGTGAAGCGTCTCCAGCCGGTCGATGCTCTCGCGGACCAGCTCCGCGACCAGCTCCGGGATCTTCCAATCGTCGTCGGGCACGGTTCGAGCTTCCGGACAGCAAACACCAGACCAAGCGGGCGCCCCGCCTCCCGCCGCGTTTCGAGTGATCGCCCGCGCCGGCGCCGAGCAATCTGCACGGGCGCCTTGCATCCTGCCCGACGCGGATCCCGGATCCTGCCCGTCCGGCCGGCTACGGTCGGCCGAGCACCGGCGGCGGC
>DASZVW010000869.1:0-2734 GCA_035546895.1 Polyangia bacterium | reverse complement strand
GCTCGAGCTCGCCCCCCGTGCGCACCAGCTCGCCGACGTCGTCGCGGTGGCTGACCCGGCAGACGTCCTGCTCGATGATCGGCCCCTGATCGAGCTCGCTGGTCACGTAGTGGGCGGTGGCGCCGATCACCTTCACGCCGCGCGCCTTGGCCTGGTGGTAGGGCTTGGCCCCCACGAACGCCGGCAGGAACGAGTGGTGAATGTTGATGATCCGCGACGGCCAGCGGGCCACGAAGCCGGGCGAGAGGATCTGCATGTAGCGGGCGAGCACGACCAGGTCGACGCGCGCCTCGGCGAGCAGCTTCTCCTGCGCGGCCTCCGCCGCCCCCTTGTCGCGCGGGTCGACGGGCACGTGCTCGAAGCGGACGCCGAAGTGGCCGGCGACCGGGCGCAACGCCTCGTGGTTGGCCAGCACCAGCGCCAGATCGCCCCCCAGCTCGCCGAGCTGGTGCGCCAGCAGCAGGTCGTAGAGGCAGTGCGGCGCCTTGCTGGCGAACACCGCCACCCGCGGCCGCACGTCGGAGTAGGTCAGCTCCCAGGTCAGATCGAACCGCTTGGCCAGCTCGCGCGCCGCGGCCTCGATCTCGGCGCGCGACAGCTTGAAGGCGCCCAGCTCCCAGCGCAGGCGCATGAAGAAGAGGCCGGTCTCGACCTCGGCGTGCTGGTCGGCGTCGAGGATGTTGCCGCCGTTCTTGAACACGAACTCGGACAGCGCGGCCACCAGGCCCGTGCGGTCGCGGCAGCTCACCAGCAGCGTGGCGGTGGCGGGCGCCGGTGAAGGCGCGGACGGGGCCGTCGAGGTCATGGCCTCAGAATATCGCGCCCTGCGCGGGTGCGCCGGTTATGCATGATCGCGTCGAGCGAAGACCGGCTTTGCCGGTCGCAGCTCATCGCGGGGGGCGCGGGACCCTCCCAGGGTCCCGTTCTAATCGACGACCGCCGGGACGGCGGTGGTCTTGGCGCCGCCGGTGGTGAGCCACCAGAGCCCGGGCACCAGCCGCCGGCCGATGGCCCGCTCGGCCTCGGCGACGGTGGCGGCCTGGATCTCGCTGCGGATCCGGCGCAGCGCCGCCAGCGCGCCCGCCGACGGGGTGGTCAGGCGGACCAGGTTCCCGTGCGTCTCGGCCAGTCCCCCCGACGGCAAATGGATGACTTTGATGTCCATCGCGCTCGTCCTCCCTGGCGTTCATCGAAACACGCGGGGATCGAAAGGCAAATTTTTGCGCGCGGCGCGGGCGCGGACCACGCGGCGCCGGTCAGCGCGAGCGGCGCGCGCGGACGGCGGCCGCCAGCTCGCGCAGCACCGGGACGGTGTCGGGCCAGGCGAGGCAGGCGTCGGTGATGCTCTGGCCGTAGGTGAGCGGCTGGCCCGGCTTCGGGTCCTGCCGCCCGCCGACGAGATGGCTCTCGATCATGACGCCCGCGATCGCGCGGCCGTCGGTCCGGATCTGCTGCGCCAGATCGCGCGCTACCGCCGGCTGCTGGTTCGGGTCCTTGCGGCTGTTGCCGTGGCTGCAGTCGATCATCAGGCGCGTGCGGAGCTTGGCCTTCTCCAGCGCGGCGACCGCCTTAGCCACCGAGGCGGCGTCGTAGTTGGGGGCGCCGGCCGCCCCGCGCAGGATGAGGTGACAGTCGGGGTTGCCGCGGGTGGCGACGATGGCCGCCAGCCCCTGCTTGGTGACCGACAGGAAGTGGTGCGGGTTCCCCGCCGCCTGGATGGCGTCGATGGCGATCTGCGTGTTCCCGTCGGTGCCGTTCTTGAACCCCACCGGCATCGAGAGGCCGCTGGTCAGCTCGCGGTGGGTCTGGCTCTCGGTGGTGCGCGCGCCGATGGCGCCCCAGCTCACCAGGTCGGCCAGGTACTGCGGCGTGATCATGTCCAGGAACTCGCACCCGGCCGGCACCCCCAGCTCGGCGAGGTCGAGCAGGAGCCCGCGCGCGATCGACAGCCCCTCGTTGACCTTGAAGGTGCCGTCGATGTGCGGGTCGTTGATGAGCCCCTTCCAGCCCACGGTGGTGCGCGGCTTCTCGAAGTAGACCCGCATGATGACGAACAGCGCGTCGGTCAGCTCGGCGGCCAGCGCCTGCAGCCCGCGGGCGTACTCGCGCGCCGCGGTCACGTCGTGGATCGAGCAGGGGCCGACGATGACCAGCAGCCGGTCGTCCTGGCCGCGCAGGATGCGCGCGGCCGCCTCGCGGCTCTCGGCCACCGTGGTCGAGGCCCGCTCGGTGAGCGGCAGGTTCTCCATCAGGATCTCGGGCGGGATGAGCGGCCGGATGCGGTCGATGCGCAGGTCGTCGGTGGCATGCAACATGGCGGGCCAGCGAATCTAGCGCTTTTTCGCGCGCCCTGCGCGGTCGCGCCCGCCGGCGGCGCTATAGTGACGGCCATGCGCCGGGGCCTGACCGCTTTTCGCGAGGACGCGGACGCCTGGCGGGCCGCCGTCGGAGCGCGCGTCCCCGTCTACGACCGCCTGCTGGAGGCCGCCGGCCTGATGTTCGAGGCGCCGTCGGGGGCCGTCGAGGAGGCGGCGCGGGCGCGGGTGGAGGCGGCCTGGCGCGAGCGGCGGATGTCGGCAGGGTACGACCGCCCGCTGCTCCTCCTGGCCGCGCTGCGCGCCGAGGCGCTGCGCGCCGGTCCGCGCCACCCGCTGTTCGCCGCCGTGGCGGCGCCGGCGGTCGACCTCGGCGCCGCCACCCGCGCGGCGCTGGCCGGCGCGCTCGCCGACGCGCC
>DASZVW010000868.1:0-3343 GCA_035546895.1 Polyangia bacterium | reverse complement strand
CGCCTCGCTGGCGGTCGCCGTCCCGGCGGCGGGCGCTTCGGCGGGGCTGGCCTCCGCGGGGGGCCAGGCCGGCTCGTCGTTCTTGGGGGACTCCGGGTGTTCCGGGATGGGTCGGGGGTGGTCCTCAGGCTCCGGCATAAGCGCAGTGAAGACTAGTGCATTTTGCGGAATACGCGTCCGGAAAATCGCCCGCCGCGACGGCCGAGATCCGTCTCGGCCATCTGATACCATGGGCGGCGATGGGGAAGCCTGTCGACGACACCACACTGGAACGCGAACCGTCCATGGAGCCCATGGCCGCCCCCCGCGGGCCGAGCGCCTACCTGCTGGTGATCGCGGGACCGAGCTTCGGCGAGATGCACCGCCTGCAGGGCGCCCGCTCGGTCATCGGGCGCGCCGACAGCGCCGCGGTGCGGGTGCTCGACGACGGCATCTCGCGCGAGCACGCGGCGGTCGAGCGCGACGGCGGCAAGAACGTGCTGGTCGATCTGGGGTCGACCAACGGGACGTTCTGCAACGGCGCGCGGATCGACAAGCGGCGCGACCTGGTCGACGGCGACAAGATCTCGGTCGGCGCCTCGACGATCCTCAAGTTCACCTACCAGGACCAGGTCGACGAGCGCTACCAGAAGCGGCTGTTCGAGTCGTCGCTGCGGGACGGCCTGACCGCCACCTTCAACCGGCGGTACTTCGTCGATCGGTTGAACACGGAGATGCGCTTCGCCTCCCGCCACGACAAGGAGCTGGCGCTGCTGTTCGTGGACATCGACCACTTCAAGAAGATCAACGACGGCTTCGGCCACCAGGCCGGCGACCACGTGCTGGCCGCGGTGTCGCGCGAGATGATCGCCACCATCCGGGCCGAGGACGTGCTGGCCCGCTACGGCGGCGAGGAGTTCGCCATCATCTGCCGCGAGATCGGCAAGGAGGGGGCGCTGGCGCTCGGCGAGCGGCTGCGGGCGGCGGTGGCGTGCGCCAAGTTCGAGCACGGGGGGCGGGTCATCCCGGTCACCATCAGCGTCGGCGCCGCCGTGGCCCGCAAGCCGCAGCAAGCCCAGCCGCTGATCGCCGCCGCGGACGCCGCCATGTACGAGGCCAAGCGAGCCGGGCGCAACCGCGTCTGCTTTCATGAATAGATAGACAGCGGCCGGTCCGTTGGTATGGTGAGTCCCGGATGAAGGGGCGTCCACGTCGCGGGCCCGTCCTCGCGCTCGTCATCGTCGGCCTGATCGCCGTGCAGAGCTGCCGTGAGTCGGCCGGCCTGCACGGCGAGGGTGTGCCGGCCAGCACCCCCTCCTCGGCGGGCGGATCGCCGGCGGCGTCCACGCCCGGGGCGCGCGCGCCGCGCGGGCCGGTGTCGGAGGCCGAGGCGCTCAAGCCGCGCCCCGATCTCCCGCCGGCGGAGCGGGCGCTCACCGTCGTCGGCGCCGTCCCCGCGCAGGCGGGCCAGCCGGCCAAGCCGGGCGAGGAGCGGTGGATCGACGCCGGGGCGGCCGAGGCGGCCGGGTTCACGCTGGTCGATCTCTCGGACGACTGGACGCCGTACATCTTCGCCGAGCAGGCCGGCCCCGACGGGCAGCCGCTCCCCAACCGCTACCGGCGCATCTTCATCGGCCTGGCCAACGACCAGCTCGACGAGGACGGCGAGCCGCTGGAGGCGGGGGCCAAGAACTACCTCGAGCTGTACGGGATCTTCCCCTCGCTGTCGGTGCTGCGGGCGCGCTTCCTCGAGGACGAGCAGCACCCCTGCCAGGACCAGGAGAGCGCCGACGCGCTCGACGCGGTGGAGACGGTCACCTACGTGGCGCCGGCCGACGTCAAGAAGGACGAGCGCCACCTCAGCCGGCTGCGGGCCGAGCTGGAGGAGGCGCGCAAGAAGGCGCACGCGGCGACGCTGGACGAGCTGGCGGCGAAGCAGCCGGCGTTCGCCGCCAAGGTGAAGTACGTCGACAAGCGGGCCGCCGAGAAGCCGGCCATGGCGGCGGTCGAAAAGCGCCTCACCTGCGAGGGGCTGCTGGGGGCGCCGGGCCGGACCGCGCACCACCAGCCCGGCGTCTACGACGACGCCATGCGGATCGCCGTCCGCCGTTTCCAGCAGAAGCACATGATCTACGAGGCCAACTTCCTGCGCCGGAAGACGGTGGAGGCGCTGTCGCGCTCGCTGCTGGACAACGACTACGACGCGCTGGTGCGGGCGCTCCGCGAGCGGGTGGTCTCGGCGGCGGGGATCATCGAGGACGGCTCGACCTCCCGGGTGAAGAACCTGGTCGAGGAGTACACCAAGTCGGCGCTCGACCAGCTCGGCCTCGGCGACGCCGCCTCGGCGCTGGCCTTCTTCAAGCGGCACGGCAAGGACGAGCTCAAGACGCTGCAGGCGGCGGTGAAGCTGCCGCCGCGCCCCGACTACTACGCGCCCGAGATGGACCTCTCGATCGTCGTCGATCGCGGCGACGTCTGGTACGACGTGCCGTTCGACGCCCAGGGGCACTACAAGCCGCAGCCGCGCAAGAAGTACCCCTCGCTCACGCTCTACGCCAAGGTGAACGGCAAGCAGCTCGCGCTGGCGCGCTGGCGCACCACCATCGGCGGCTGGCGGGCCGACCAGGCGGCCAACGGCTACGAGTACTTCCGCTACAAGGGGTCGGACGTCGGCCCGCGCGTCATCCGCCACGTGGTCTCGGGGCCGGTCTGGATCGCCCCCGCCTCGACGCCGATCCGGACGCTGGTGAAAGGTAAAGTCGTCAACGGCAAGTGGATGAGCGTCGTCAACTACGACGAGCTCGGCCCCGGCTACCTGTCGGCCTACGGCCTCATCGCCGGCTACTTCGTGGTGCCGGGCCAGAACGGACGCTCGGACTTCGACAACGGCGTGCGCGCGCACGGCTCGTCGGACTATCTGTCGATCTACAGCGCCAACGGCTACTCGCACGGCTGCCACCGGCTGCCCAACCACCTGGCCATCCGCCTCTACTCCTTCATCCTCAAGCACCGCCACATGAAGGTGGCCGGCGACCAGCCGATGGGCTTCACCCGCCAGTTCCTCTGGAAGAACACGGTGTACGAGATGAAGATCCCGTCGCGCGGCTACCTCTACGAGCTCGACCCGCCGGTGCCGGTCAACGTCCTCGAGGGGAACATCATGGGCGACCAGAAGAAGCCGATCCTCGACTACGTCCCCGAGCCCTGGAACAAGTACCCGCCGGGCCCGCCGCCGCCGGCCCCGCAGAACGGCGACAAGGCGGGAGGAGGCAGCTGTTGCGGCGAGTAGCGGCGCGCTGGACGGGCGGGGCGATCCTGGCCGCGCTGGCGGCGTTCGCGCTGGCGCCGTTCGCGCTCCACGCGG
>DASZVW010000867.1:0-9575 GCA_035546895.1 Polyangia bacterium | reverse complement strand
GCCGCGCCGGCCGGTTCGCGCAGGCCGACGGCGGCACCATCTTCCTCGACGAGATCGGCGAGATGGAGCTGGGGGTGCAGGCCAAGCTGCTGCGCCTCATTCAAGACGGCGAGCTCTATCCCGTCGGCGAGGAGACGCCGACCCGGATCGACGTCCGCATCCTGGCCGCCACCAACCGCAACCTGGAGCGCGAGGTCTCGGCCGGGAAGTTCCGCGCCGATCTCTACTGGCGCCTCAACGTCATCCCGGTCGAGATGCCCTCGCTGCGCGAGCGGTCGAGCGACATCCCGCGCCTGGCCGAGCACTTCCTGCGCCGCTCGAACGAGCGGAACAAGCGGAGCGTGGCCGGGTTCGAGCCGGCGGCGATGGCCGCGCTCGAGGCCTACACCTGGCCGGGGAACATCCGCGAGCTCGAGAACCTGGTCGAGCGGCTGGTGATCGTGAAGGGGAAGGGGACCATCTCGGCCGCCGACCTGCCGCCCGCCGTCCGCACCCCGCGCGCCCTCACCCCCGGCCGGGGGAACGAGATGCCCGGCCTCCCCGAGGACGGCACCGACCTGCGCGCCATGCTGGAGGCGGTCGAGGACCGGATGATCGGCGAGGCGCTGGAGCGCACCGGCGGCAACAAGAACCGCGCCGCCGAGCTCCTGGGCCTGAACCGCACCACGCTGGTCGAGAAGCTGCGCCGCAAGCGCGTCGCCTGAGCGGCCGCGCGCGCCTGTGGCGCGGTAAGCTGCGCGGGTGATCGTTCAGCTCTACGGGACCAAGAAGTGCGCGGAGACGCGCAAGGCCGAGCGATGGTTCAAGGAGCGGCGCGTGACCCTGCACGTCGTCGACCTCGCGCAGAAGGCGATGGCGCCCGGCGAGCTGCGCAACGTCGCCGCCCGCGTCGGCGGCCTGGAGGCGCTCATCGACCGCGAGGGGAAGCGCTACCTCGACAAGGGGCTCAAGTACGCGGCGCCCACCGGCCCGCGCGTCGAGCAGGCGCTGCTCGACGACCCGCTGCTGCTGAAGACGCCGATCGCCCGCTGCGAGGGGCGGGCGACCGTCGGCTACGCGCCGGAGATCTGGAAGACCTGGCTCGGGTGAGCGGCCTCAGGGGCTCCAGAGCGCGCCCAGCTCCAGCTCGACGGCCTCGAATGGCTCGGGGCGTACTTTCACGTCGCCGGCCTCCGTCTGGACGAGGCGCCAGCCCTCCCCGTCCAACCGATAGATCTCGAGCGTCGTGGCCAGCGGATCGACGAGCCACAGGTGCCGAACCCCCGCCGCGGCATAGTGGCGCATCTTCCCGGCCCGATCGAGCCGCGCGGTCGCCGGCGACAAGACCTCGCAGACCCAGTCCGGCGCCAGCTCGAAGTAGCCGACGTTCGGCATCTCGGGCATCCGCTCTCGGCGCCACCCGGCGAGATCGGGGACCATCACCTGACCGACGAGGTGCAGCTCCGGCTCGTCGAGGATGATCCATCCGCCCGGGCCGCCTTTCCCGCGATCGAAAGGCCCCCCGATTTCGATCCCCAATCGGCTGGTCGCCCGCGCATGCGGCGAGGCCGGGCGCGGGCTGGCGTAGAGCTCGCCGTCGACGATCTCGCCGACCAGATGCGGCGGCAGCGCCAGCAGATCGGCGTAGGTCGCGGGCTTCTTCTTGGCCAGCACAAGCCTATTATCGCACGGTCCAAAGGCGCCGGCGGGCGGGGGGTCGGTCGCCGGACGGCCGTCGCTTTCGTCGCTAACATGCGCGTCATGGACGAGGAGATCGGTCGCGCGATCGCCGAGCGGCGGCTGGTCGCCTTCACCTACGACGGGCTCGAGCGCGTCGCCGAACCACACGACTACGGCGTCATCGACGGCGAGACGCGCCTGTTCTTCTACCAGGTGGGCGGCGCCAGCCGTTCGGGGCGGCCGCTCGGGTGGCGCTGGGCGGTGGCGGGGCGGATCGGCGGGCTGCGGCTGCTCGACGAACGCTTCCCCGGGCCGCGCCCGGCGCCGTCGGGGCGGCACCAGCGCTGGGACCAGCTGATCGCCAGCGTCTCGCGGCCTGTCGGTGGTGGCGGCGCGGCCCGATCGTGAGCACGGACTGACACCCGGCGCTTCAGACTTCGGTGGCCCCTCCGATGATCCAGGAGGATGGCGACGGCGCAGCTCCTCCGGCTCTTGCTCCTCGGAGGGGTGCTGGCGGCCGCGGCTCTCGTGCTGCCCAACATGTGGGTGGCGCGCGCCGGAGGTGCGCACGCGTACGCCGAAGTGTCGTCGTCGCCGTCACGGAGCATCGCCATCGTGCCGGGTGCCGCGGTTCATCGCGGGCAGCCGCTCGCCAGCTTGACCGAGCGGCTCGACACGGCGTTGACGCTCTACCGCGTCGGCCAGGTGAAGGCGATCTTCATCTCCGGTGTCGACCGGCCCGACGCGCCGGAGGTCTCCACCATGCAGCGCTGGCTGCTGGCTCGCGGCGTCCCCGCCTCCGACATCCTGTCCGACGATCGCGGATCGCGGACCCGCAACACCATGCTCGACGCCGCGGCCCGGTTCGGCGTCGGCGACGCGATCGTCTGCACGCAGGCCCTCTATGTCGACCGCGCCGTGTTCCTGGCGCGCGAGGCGGGCATCGACGCCGTCGGGATCGGCGTCCCCTCCCCGGTCTCCCGCTCCTGGCGCAACGTCGGGACCGAGGCGCTGAAGACCGCCCTCGCCTTCTACGAGTCGTACCTGCGCGAGGGCCCGGCCTCCGCCGGCGACCGCGTGGCGGTCGCGCTCCGTTAACCCGGCTCGCGTCCGAGACGTCGCGCCAGCCCACGCCGCACGAGCCGGGCGAGGCCGCGCGCGCGCAGACCGAGGTCGTCGGGCATCTGGGTCGCCAGGGCCAGCCCGAAGAGGCCGCTGGCGCTCTGGAGGCGCTTCGGCCGGCGGCGATCCCGGCGCCGCTGCCACCCGACCACCGCCGGGAGGAGCCGCCGCGCCGGCGGCAGCGCGCGCAAGAGCTCACCGAACACCGGCGCCCCCCGCTCGTCGGCCATCCAGACGGCGACCGTGCGGAGGGCGGTCAGGAAGCGCGCCGCCTGGGTCCGGACGCCGACCTCGTCCCAGCGCGGCCGCAGCCGCTCGACGAGCCGGACGAGATCCGCCGGCTGGTGGGCGTTCGCGTAGGTGAAGGACTTCTTGATCACGTTGGCCACCAGCAACAGCAGGTGATCGACGTCGTCGAGCCGCCGGATCTCGAAGGGGAAGGTTCGCCGGTCGGCGACGGCCCGCGCGAGCACGTCGGCGATCGCCAGCCGCGACAGATCGCGGCGGCCAAACTCGGCGTGGATCTCCACGGTGAGCCGGTCGACCGTGAACTCGAGCTCGCCCATCTCGGGCGAGTAGACCTGCACCGGCCAGCCGCGCGCCGCGACCACCTCGCGCAGGCGCGGCAGATCGGCCCGCGCGACGAGCAGGTCGAGATCCCGGTAAGGCCGCTCGGCCACGTCGTCGTAGAGCCAGCGCGAGAGGACCACCCCCTTCGCGGGCGCCACGGTCGCGCCGGCCGCGCCCGTCGCCTCCAGGACCTTCCCGAGCACGCTGACCGCGACGGTGTCGAAGAGCAGGCGCCGGATTCGTTCGCCGTCGTCGACGGTCACGCCAGCGCCTGCCGGTAGACGTCACGGTAGCCGCGAATCATCTGCTCCAGCGAGAACCGACGCTCGACCCGCTCACGCGCCGCCGCCCCCATCGCCGCGCGGAGCTCGCCGTCCGCGAGCAACCGGTTGAGCGCCGCCGCCAGGGCCCGCGGATCGTCCGGCGGGACCTGGATCCCGGTGCGCCCGTCCTCGTTGACCAGCTGGACTCCTGACGGCAGCCGCGTCGTCACCAGCGGCTTGCCGAACAGCATCGCCTCGAGCTGCGTCATCCCGAACCCCTCCGAGCGCGAAGTCGACGGCAGCACCAGGACCTCGCAGGCCTCGAAGTGCGCGTTCAGCTCGGCCTGCGGCAGCAGCCCCGCCAGCGTGACCCGCCCGCCCAGGCCGAGCGCCTCGACCTGGCGTTCGATCTCCCGCCGCAGCGGGCCGTCGCCCGCGACGACCAGGTTTCCCTCGATCTCGCGCATGGCCTCGAGGAGCTGCGGCAGCCCCTTGTAGTAGACCAATCGCCCGACGAAGAGGACGAACCGGCCGTGCCGCGCGCGCAGCTCGGTCGCCCGCGCGCGCGCCGCCTCGGTCAACCGGTAGCGCGCGGGGGAGATCCCGAACGGCACGACCACGCACTTGTCGGCGAACGCCGGCAACACCTCCGAGTACTTGATGTGGTTCTCCGTGGGAACGACGATGCGCCGGCTGCGCGCGAGCACCGCCCGCCGCACCGGACCGTAAAGCGGCCGGAGCGCCTTCTGTCGGACCACGTCGGCATGATAGGTGACCACCACCGGCACCGCCCGCGGAAGCGCCGCCACCGCCGCCTCGGCCAGCGGGTTCGGCATGTGCAGGTGCACGACGTCGTGGTCGCCGTGGATCCGCCGCAGCGTCGCCGGCAGGAGCGGCGTCAGCGGCTGCGAGAGCAGCCTGCCGAGCGAGGGGGAGCGCCGCACCCGCACGCCGGCCATGATCTCGTCGGCGCCGCGGCGGCTCGAGGAGGCGCAGAGGACGGTCACGTGATCGCCCGCGGCCAAGGTCCCCTCCGCCAAGTCCTGCAGGACGGTCTCCATCCCGCCGACGACCGGCGCGTAGTAGGAGGCGACGTGGAGGATGTTCAAGGGGCGGGCGATGATAGCTCAGTCCGGGCCAGCAAGAGGCGGCCAGAAACCCAGATCTGTATATGTCCACACGTGGAGATGTCATCGCATCTCCGCTAGACTCTTCTCTCATGTTGAACGCCCGATGTTCGTTCCGACGCCGTTCGGGCGTCGAAGCGCGTTCTTCACCCCATGGTGCTGTATTGGTCGACATGAATACGGGTCGTTGTTTTCGCCTCAACCACGTAGGAGCAGATGTCTGGTCGAGACTGGAACCGGCCGTGTCACTTGAGGACCTCTACAGAGGGATCGCCGCGAGCTATCAAATGGCTCCCATGACGGTCGAAACCGATGTCCGTGCCCTAATCGAGCAACTTCTCGATCGTGAGCTCATCGAGTCCACGACCGAACCAAAGACTACGACATCACATACGTGAATTCAGAAATCACCCCCATCATCTTCCGAGAACGATTCGCGCTCGCGCTATTTGACGACGGGGGTATCGTTGTTGACTTATTCAACGGGAACTATTGGCGACTGAATTCTACGGCGGCTGCCTGTTGTTCCGCATTTCAAAATGAATCAACGCTCGAGGATGCGATAGCGGCTGCGTCTGCGTCGCTTGGTGTGCCGACATCGGTGGCCACTGAGTATATCCAGGCAATCACAGCAAACTTGAATGGCCCAAGCCTACGTAGAGAACGCTCTGGACCGTTTCAATACCTCGACCACGAAGGCGGTTACGAACTCTGGCACAGCACTCAACGCGTTCTACAGGTTGACGGACGAGGTGACAGGGTGACACTCGTTGCTCGGCCGTCTGACCTAACCTTTCAAATATTCGACTATCTCAAGGGCATCGCGCCCAAGTTACTTTTTCTGCGTGGTCACACGGTGCTCCATGGGTCTGCCGTTACAATTGGGTCTGGAGCGACGGCCATCTGCGGCGCGAGCGGTGCGGGAAAGACGACGACTGCGAAGGCTTTGGCTCGACACGGAGCCCCCCTCATCGCCGAGGATTTACTGGTGGTGGGTGACCACGGAATTGGGTCTCGGATCTTTACCGATGGTGAGCGTCGAATTCTAGGATGGTGCAGGGAAGGTACGAAACGATTGCTCACGGCGGGCGCTACAGTCGACGCTCAGGAACTCGATAGTGCCGCGGCCGGTACGACGATCGAGCTTCAATCCGTTTGGTTCCTCGACGCTCGAAGACGTGGGAACGCGTTCAAACACGTAGGCCTGTCCCGAACCGAAACACTCGAACAGCTGCTCGCACATGCGTTCCTCGGCGCGGGAGGAACGGCCGCTTGGCGCCGTCACCTCCTAAGAGCACACACGATCTCTGTAGCCGTACGGGGCTCCGAAATATCGGCCCCAGACGGTTTAGATCAGCTGGACCAAGCGATCGGGGCCTATATGGTGAATTCGACCTGATAGCGATGGGAACAGTTCTCTTGGCTGCCGAGCCACGCATGCCCCGATCCAGGGACATCGGTCTCCAGCAGTCCCATGTGAAGTGGCTCGCGAGCAGCGCCTGCGTCCATCGCGATTTCGATGAGAGCCCTTCGGTAGCAGTTTGGCCCAGAAAGAAATAGCCTGTCGACGAAGTGAATGGCTCGCTGGAGCTGTCGACGTTCGCTAGTTGACCGCGTTTCGCAACTGGCTCCGAGCGCTCTCAAATCCTTCACTAGAACCCGAGGGCCTAGCCGACTCCTTGCCCCGTTCACCTTCAGTGCGACAGGAAGTATTTTCGGGACAAGCCCGAGTGCCCTAATAAATGAGATCAGCTGCACCCGGGAGAATGATCTGGAACCGCGCTTGAAATCGCGTCGACATCGCATTGGCTTCCGCCGGTCTCCGCCAAGAGATCGTGCAGATTGCCAAGAGCAATCAAAACCGGCGCCTCATATTTGGCGTCTTTTCGGGCCGTCAAACCTTCGCTGTCCTTATTCACGGAGCCTCCCTCAGTGGCCAGGATGATACCGCGAAAGATTACTCATCCAAGCCTCAAGAGTAAAGATGGCCCAGAGATCCCGCGGAAGCCTGCCCGGGACGCCGTCCGTGTGCGTCATCCTATTCCATAGATATCCGACACTTATCCGATTCACGAATCGAGCAGATCTCCATGTAGGCTGCTGGAGAAGAAACTCCACGACCTCCGTACTTCGGGTCAAGCTCGCTCGCAACGTCGGTGTGAACTCCGCTTTGCCCCATCGGTTTGCGATCTCAGTGGGTAGCACCGCCCTCAACGCCTCGCGGTGTAGGCGAGCAGCTGGCCGCGGACGAGGCCACGCGTAGTACGGCAAGGAAAGAACAAAGTTGACGAGATCGAGATCGAGGTACGGAAATCGATACTCGACTCCCCAGTCGATGGCGTTTCGTTGAAGGCTCTCTATTGGGCGAATTAGACTGGCGGATACCAGCCTGGACCATTTCTTTTCTTGCACGTGTGTTTCAAAGCTGGTCGCCCGGTGATGCTCGGGAACAAGGATCTCCCTCGCTAAGCGGTGAAGATCAGATGCAAGCCATTCGGGCGCAGAAGCCCTCCAAAAGGACCACGCGTCCTGCAGTGAGTCTGGCGCCGCATCACGGATCAGGTACCAGGCTTTGGCGATCCTCGATTTGTTAGTCGCGCCCGCAAAAAAAACCAGGTCGTCTATTGCGCGCCTGTAAGCACCGTCAGCGATCGCGTCACGGATGATACCAGCCGGTGTCATCAACTCGTCGCCACCGATTCCAGATAGGACCACCGCAGCATCATTCTTAAGGGCAATAGCAAGATCGCCATTGCTTCCGCCGATCAAGGGAGCCCGAGCGCCTGGCCGGTCAACGATCCGCGGCGAAAGCTCTATGGCGCGAGCGTCATTTGCATTCCACATTTCAATAGAGAACGGCACGACGTCCTGTACTGCCGCGATGAACTGTCCTTCGTCACACGGCTGACCGGGATGGCGTCCTGAAGCCCCCGAAAGTCTCTTCGGATCGACGTACCCTGACCTCGCCAGCATTCCCGCTGTAACAGCGATGGCGGATGAATCAAGTCCTCCGCTGATCTGTATTACGGCGCATCCTTCGGGTGGTAACCGCCTCCTGACGGCCTGTTTAAAAAGGCGCGCAACCTCTACTTGAAGTTCTTCCTTTGTTCCCTTACCAGAGGTCCCATGCCGGGGCGGATGCCAGTACCGGGTTCGATCAATTCGGGCTGCGCGAAACACTGTGACAGTTCCGGGCAGGAGGAACTCAATTCCTTCAAAGAATGACCCTTCGAGCGATCTGTACGTTCTGAGGAGGTGCTCGACTATCGATCGCTCCGAAACAGGAGGAAGAGCATTGTCTGCCCGTAAGGCTTGATCGACGCCACTTCCCAACCACAGCTCGTTCCTTCCCTCGCGAGCGACCAATGGCTTTATGCCGAAAGGATCCCTGCACGCTATCAATTCCTTTCGACGGCTGTCCCATATAACGATCGCAAAGTCTCCCACAAGGCGGGACGCGAATGAAACGCCCCACGTGAGATAACAATGAAGGAGCAGTCGAGGAGAATCCGCTCGTTCGACGCCTAGCGCGACTGCTAGTTCGGCGGCATTGTCTATTCGAGCATCGGCGACGATTCCAACGTGGTCGATTCGCCCGGTCCAATCATTGCAATCACGTGGTGCAGGCGCAATAACCGAGAGCAGGGCCTCCCCATCGTCCCAAGCAATCCTTCGACACCATCCCTCCGGGAGATCTAATGCGGGACGCCTACCAGCGCGAGACCAGTCAATCCTTGTTGCGAGACGGGGACGCGCCGGTCGGTCAATTACCAATACACGACCACGGAGCCTGGTTGGCTGGTATTCCCGACGCAGAAGTCGGCCACACCGTCACCGTTGATATCAGCAGCGACGCGACCGCTGTTCTCACTGAGAGTTGCTCCCGATGGAAGAGAGACAGTTACCTCAGCGTTGACATTTACCGGATCCGGGTTGGGCCGCGATCCCAAGGTAGCCCCATCCGAGATTGCCAAGACTGTCGACGTCGTCGCCGCCCCCAGCACAACATCGGGAGTTCCGTCGCCTATCAGCGAATAGCGCGCATCGAGTCCGGATAGACCGCCGCCGATGAGGATTACTCCTACCGACGCTCCTGGCGTCATCGATATCACCTGTTTGGACGCGAAAGGATTGCTCGTACCAGCGCTGCTCATAACGTAACCCGCGCCGTTGGATCCCGGTGCGTCAAACGCATCCAAAGAGTTTCCGATTCCCACCGCATTTGCGCCCGAGATTGAAGAAAGATTCGTCAACGACTCCCCAAGCCGTGCTCCGGCCGCAGGCCCGGTCAAGACATTGTCTGCTGACGTAATCGCAATCGTGCCACTGGATCCCGCCTGACCATGAAAGGCGTAAACCTGGCCCGTGGTATCACTCGTCGCCGTTCCAGGCGCAGAGGCGATGAGAGTCGTCGCGGTACCGGTATAGAAGTGGCCGAGCCCAAGAACTCGGTAACCGAATTGCGACTTCCCCAGCGTCGAATCGCCATCGACAACGATGGAATTCGTGGCATCAGGAAGACTGATCGTAGAAGGCAAGCCGCCAGCCTTCCCAGGAATGATCACAACCCGACCGACACCGCCATTGTAGGCTCGGACACCGATCGCGAGATCGTCGATCGAATCGCCAGTGAAATCACCAAGTCGCGCCATCGAGAGGCCGAACTGAGACCCCGCATAGGACGCGTCAGTCTTGATGACATAGTCCGCTTGACTATCAGTCAGTGTCGCCGGCCAACTGCTTCTACCCTTGTAAATGTAGACCGCGTTGGCCGTCGTTGGGTCAGCTATGGCGATGTCAACGAGTCCATCACCATCGATATCGCCGATGAAAG
>DASZVW010000866.1:0-10727 GCA_035546895.1 Polyangia bacterium | reverse complement strand
CGAGCCCGCCGCCCCGGCGGAGACCGAGGACGCCGAGGCGCTCATGAAGCAGGCGCGCGAGGCGTGGCTGCGGCAGCAGTGCGGCGCGGCGATGGATCTGTCGCGGCGGGCGCTCCGCGCCAAGCCGGGCTGGACCGACGCCTACCAGATCCTGGCCGTCTGCTCGTGCTCGCTCAAGGACGCCGAGGCGGCCGAGCGCGCCTACTCGCGGCTCGACGACAAGAACCGCACCCTGGTCCACGCCGTCTGCCAGAAGAACGGGATCGCCGTCGGCGACTGAGCCCGCCGACGGCGTCGCGCCCGGCACCCGGACGCCGGCTCAGGGGCTGAGCCGGGCGACCGAAGCGCCGATGTCGCCGCCCGTGAAGTAGATCGTCCCGGTCCCGTCACCGGCGATCCAGGAGGGGAAGACGGTCGGGAAGACCGTGAAGGGGCCGGCGCTCGTGGGCGTCGAGGCGCTCACCGCGCCACGGGCTTGGCCGTGGCGGTGCGGGTCGCGGGTGGTGACCACCGGCGTCACGATCGCCGATGACGGCACGACCGGATCGGTGACCGTGGGCGACAACGTGCTGTCGACGCCGGCCACCGAGGGATCGAGGCTCACGATCGCGGTGGGGCCGTTGTTCCCGAAGACCAGCTTCCCCGAGTCGAAGATCATGTTTTGCGTGAACTCGACGTCGTCGACGAACGTCCATTCGGTCAGCGTGTTGGTGGCGGGAACCAATCGGGCAACGTTCAACGTGTTCCCCTGCTCCTGGAAGAAGACCGATCCGGAGCCGTCGGCGGCCAGCCCGAAGATGGGCGGCTCGGGTGTCACCCAGGAGGTGAAGACGCCGGTGGCGGGGTCCAGCCGGCCGAGCTCGGCGGGGTGGGTGAAGCCGTTGATGTTGAAGAACACCGTCCCGTCCGAGGCGGCGGTGATCTTCCAGGCGAAGTCGCCCTCGGGGTCCACGATCGTGACGGGGATCGACCAGGTCTCCTCCAGTCCGGTGATCGGATCGAAGCGGCCGATCACCCCGATCGAGCCGCCGCCGGCGGCCAGGAACAGCACGCGCCCGCTGCCGTCGAAGGCGATGCTCTGCGGCCCGGTGTTGGGTGGCGTCGGCAGCGTCCAGGTGGTCAGCCGGCGCGCGTCGAGGTCGGCGAGGGCCAGCTGGGACGTGACCAGGTTGGTGGTGAACACGGCGCCGTCGGACGGCCGGATCTGCAGTCGACGTAGTAGGTGCCGCTGCCGCCGCTCGCGATTTGAAACGTTTGCGGCGACGGGAAAGGCGGCGTCCACACCGTTTGCGTCGCCGCCCCGGCCAGCCGAATTCCGAGCAACATCCCCAACAACGTCGTACCGATCACCGTTGCCTTCTTCATTGGCGTCTCCCTCCGTGGGGCCGCAATGTATTCGGCGGCTCGACCATTCGCAAGATTGCCAAATGTCGAGCGTGAACGGACCTCCCGGCGCGGGCGGCGCGCGGGGCGGCGGCCGGAGCTCGCCGGAGAAGGTCTACTTCTTGGCGAGCACGGCGTAGGTCTTCTCGGGCGGCGCGGCCGCCTCGACCGGAAGCTTCGACTCCAGCCACCCGGCGCAGGTGAGGCGGCCCATGCCGTCGTGCTCGCCGTGGAAGCCGCCGCGCATGTCGACCACGCTGGTGTAGCCGGCCGCCTCCAGCAGCGCCGCCGCCTGCAGCGAGCGACCGCCCGCCTTGCAGCCGACGACCAGCTTGGTGTCGGTCGGGAAGTTGGCGGCCACCACCCTCTGGAAATCGGGGTTGGGGCTCATCTGCCCACCTTCGAAGTGCAAGAGCGGCACGTTGGCGGCCCCCGTCGGGTGCCCCCCCTCGAACTCCGGGATCGAGCGGACGTCGAGGTAGGTCCAGCCGGTCTCGAGCAGCTTGGCAGCCTCGGGCGGGGTCACGCGTTTGACCATGGTGCGGGTGTTACCACACAATAGCGGTTCATCCATGGCGAAAGTCCCCCATCTGCGGGTCGTCGCGGCCGTCATCGCGCGCAACGAGCGGTACCTCATCACCCAGCGCCGCCCCACGGCGGTGCTGGCCGGGCTCTGGGAGTTCCCGGGCGGCAAGGTCGAGGAAGGGGAGTCGGACGCCGACGCGCTCAAGCGCGAGGTGCGCGAGCGGGTGGGGGTCGAGGTGACGGTGGGGGCCAACATGGGCCGCCGGACGCACGACTACGAAGGGTACTCGGTCGACCTGGCGCTCTACCAGGCGGAGATCGTCGGCGCGGCCGAGCCGACCGCGATGCGGGTCGCCGACTGCCGCTGGGTCGCCTCCAGCGAGTTCGAGAACTACCGGTTCCCGGCCGCCGATCAGGCGACCATGGACCTGCTGCTCGGCATAAAACGCTAAGCGCTTCCCAGGCGCGCGGGTAAGGTGGTAGTTACCCGGGGCGCCCCATGGCCACTACTGCGTTCAAGCGCGTCCTCTGCGCCAACCGCGGCGAGATCGCGATCCGCGTCTTCCGTGCCTGCACCGAGCTCGGCTTCCGCACCGTCGCCATCTTCTCGGAGGAGGACCGGGTCCACCTGCACCGCTACAAGGCGGACGAGGCGTACCTGGTCGGCAAGGGGCTGGAGCCGGTGGCGGCCTACCTGGCCGAGGACGAGATCGTCGAGCTGGCCAAGCGGCACGACGTCGACGCCATCCACCCGGGGTACGGCTTCCTCTCCGAGCGCGCCTCGTTCGCGCGCAAGTGCCGCGACGCCGGCATCGTGTTCGTGGGGCCGAGCCCCGAGGCGATCGAGGCGTTCGGGGACAAGGTCGCCGCCCGCAAGATCGCGATGCAGGCCGGCGTGCCGACGGTGCCGGGGACGCCCGAGGCGATCAGGACGCTGGAGGCGGCGCGCGCGTTCTGCGCCGAGGCCGGCTACCCGGTCATGATCAAGGCCTCGGCGGGCGGCGGCGGGCGCGGGATGCGCGTCGTGCGCAGCGCCGGCGAGCTCCCCGAGCTGCTCGAGCGGGCGCGCTCCGAGGCCCGCAAGGCGTTCGGCGACGACTCGGTCTTCATCGAGAAGCTGGTGGTCCGCCCCAAGCACATCGAGGTGCAGGTGCTGGGGGACAACCACGGCAACCTGGTGCACCTGTTCGAGCGCGACTGCTCGGTGCAGCGCCGCCACCAGAAGGTGGTCGAGTACGCGCCCGCCTGGTCGCTCCCCGAGGCGCTGCGGGCGCGGCTCTGCGACGACGCGCTCAAGATCGCGCGCCAGGTGAAGTACAACAACGCCGGCACCGTCGAGTTCCTGGTCGGCGAGGACGGCCAGCACTACTTCATCGAGGTCAACCCGCGCATCCAGGTCGAGCACACGGTGACCGAGGCGATCACCGGGCGCGACCTGGTGCAGGCGCAGCTCTGGATCGCCCAGGGGTACAAGCTCTCCGACCCCGAGATCGGCATCGGCGGCCAGGCCGACATCGTCCAGCGCGGCGTGGCCATCCAGGTGCGCGTCACCGCCGAGGACCCCAAGAACGACTTCCTGCCCGACACCGGCAAGATCCAGGTCTACCGGCCGGCGGCCGGGAACGGGATCCGGCTCGACGACGGCTCGGGCTACGTGGGCGCGCGCGTCTCGCCCTACTACGACTCGCTGCTGGCCAAGATCACCGCCAGCGGGCTCGAGTGGGACTACGTTCGCCGCAAGGTGGTCCGCTCGCTGCGCGAGTTCCGGATCCGCGGCGTGAAGACGAACCTGGCGTTTCTCGAGAACGTGCTGCTGAACCCGACGTTCGCCGCCGGCAAGACGCACACCACCTTCATCGACGAGACGCCCGAGCTGACGCAGTACGCGCCGCGCCGCGACCGGGCGACGCGCATCCTGCGCTACATCGGCTCGACGATCGTCAACGGCCACCCGACGGTGCGGGGGAAGCCCAAGCCGCCGCTCTCCGTGCTGGCCGTCGAGGCGCCGCCGCCCGCGGTCCCCAAGACGCCGCCGCCCGCCGGCACCAAGCAGCTCCTCGACCGCGAGGGGCCGGCCGGGATCGTCAAGATGCTGCGGGCCGACCCGCGCGTGCGGCTGACCGACACCACCTGGCGCGACGCCCACCAGTCGCTGCTGGCCACCCGCGTGCGGACCTACGACCTCGCGCGCGTGGCGCCGGCCACCGCGCACCTCGGGCACGAGCTCTTCTCCATCGAGATGTGGGGCGGCGCCACCTTCGACGTCGCCTACCGCTTCCTCTCCGAGGACCCCTGGCTGCGGCTCGAGGAGCTGCGGCGGCTCGTCCCCAACGTGATGTTCCAGATGCTGGTCCGCGGCGCCAACGCCGTCGGCTACACCAACTACCCCGACGACGTGGTGGTGGCCTTCATCGAGGAGGCGGCCGCGGCCGGGATGGACGTGTTCCGGATCTTCGACGCCCTCAACGACGTCGACAACATGCAGGTGGCGATCGAGGCGGCGCAGAAGACCAACAAGGTCGTGGAGACGGCCATCTGCTACACCGGCGACGTCGCCGATCCGACCCGCACCAAGTACGACCTCAAGTACTACGTCGACCTGGCCAAGGAGATCGTCAAGCGGGGGACGCACCTCCTCTGCATCAAGGACATGGCGGGCCTCCTGCGCCCGCGCGCGGCGACCATGCTGGTCAAGGCGCTGCGCGACGCGGTCGACGTGCCGATCCACCTGCACATGCACGACACCTCCGGCAACAGCATCGCCTCCAACCTGGCGGCGGTCGACGCCGGCGTGGCGGTCATCGACGGCGCGGTCAGCAGCATGGGCGGGATGACCTCGCAGCCGTCGCTGTCGTCGATGGCCTTCGCGCTGCAGGGCGCGCCGCGCGACCCCAAGGTGTCGCCCGAGATCTTCGAGAAGCTGGCCGCCTACTGGGAGCCGGTGCGCGCCTACTACGCGCCGTTCGAGTCGGGCCTCAAGGCGCCGGCCGCCGACGTCTACGAGCACGAGATCCCGGGCGGGCAGTATTCGAACCTGCGCGCGCAGGCCGAGGCGCTGGGCGTCGGCGAGCACGGCTGGGACAGCGTCAAGCGCGCCTACGCCGAGGTCAATCGCCTGTTCGGCGACATCCCCAAGGTGACGCCGTCGTCGAAGGTGGTCGGCGACATGGCGATCTGGATGGTCAAGCAGGGGCTCGACGGCGCCGGCGTCAGCGCCCGCGCGAAGGAGCTGACCTTCCCCGAGTCGGTGATCGACTTCATGCGCGGCTCGCTGGGCCGCCCGCCGGGCGGCTTCCCCGAGCCGTTGCGCAGCGACATCCTCAAGGGGGCGGCCAAGGTCGAGGGGCGCCCGGGGGCCAGCATGCCCCCCTACGACTGGGCGGGCGCCAAGCGCGAGGTCGAGACGCTGGCCGGCGTCGACGTGGCCCGCCGCGACATCGTCTCCTACGCCCTCTACCCCAAGGTGATGCGCGGCTACATGGAGCACCGCGCGCTGCACGGCGACACCTCGGTGCTGCCGACGCCGACCTTCTTCTACGGCCTGCGCGTCGGCGAGGAGGCCTGGATCGACATCGAGCCGGGCAAGACGCTGATCATCAAGCTGCTGTCGATCGGCGACATCGAGCCCGACGGCGCGCGCGTGCTGACCTTCGAGATCAACGGCCAGTCGCGCCAGATGCGGGTCGCCGACGACGCGGCCAAGGTGACCGGCCCCAAGAACCGGCGGGCCAGCGAGAAGCCGGGCGAGGTGGGGGCGCCGATGCCGGGGCGGGTGATCGACCTCGTCACCAAGGTCGGCGAGCAGGTGAAGGCCGGACAGAAGCTGATGGTCACCGAGGCGATGAAGCTGGAGACGGTGATCAAGGCGCCGGTCAGCGGGACGGTGCGCGAGATCGTGGCCGGCGCCGGCGAGAGCGTCGAGGCCGGCGACCTGCTGGTCGTGATCGAGGAGGCCGCCTCGTGAAGCTGTTCCGCCACGGGCCGCCGGGCGCCGAGCGGCCGGGCGCCTTCCGCGGCGAGGTGGCCATCGACGCCTCCGGGTTCGGCGGCGACTTCGACGAGAGGTTCTTCGCCACCGACGGCCTCCGCCGCTTCGCCGACTGGTTCGCCCACGACGGCGTGCAGGCGCCGCGCGTCGCCGACGGCGTCCGCCTGGGGCCGCCGGTGTCGCGGCCGTCGAAGATCGTCTGTATCGGCCTCAACTACCGCGACCACGCGCGCGAGACGGGCGCCCCGCTGCCGGCGGAGCCGATCGTCTTCCTCAAGGCGCCGAGCGCGCTGGCCGGGCCGAACGACGACCTGCCGCTGCCGGCGGGGGCCGAGAAGCTCGACTTCGAGGTCGAGCTCGGCCTGGTGATCGGCAAGCGCGCCAAGAACGTGGCCGTCGAGCAGGCGCTGGAGCACGTGGCCGGCTTCGTGCTGCACAACGATTACTCGGAGCGCGCCTTCCAGATCGAGCGCGGCGGCCAGTGGGTGAAGGGGAAGAGCGGCGACGGCTTCGCGCCGCTCGGCCCCCACCTCGTGACCCGCGACGCCTTCCCCGGCTTCGCCGCCGCGCGCCTGTGGCTGACGGTCAACGGCGAGACCCGGCAGGACTCCTCCACCGCCGAGATGATCTTCGACGTCCCCACGCTGGTCAGCTACGTCTCGCGGTTCATGACGCTGGTGCCGGGGGACGTCATCAGCACGGGCACGCCGGCCGGGGTGGGGATGGGGCGCAAGCCGCCGGTCTACCTGCGGGCCGGCGACGTGGTGGAATACGGAATCGACGGCCTCGGTAAAGCGCGCCAGACAATTCTGGAATCGTCGTTATAATCCCGCGCGCGCCATGACCGTTCTTCGCCGCCTGCTGCGTTCGCAGCAAACGGGCCTCGTCGTCATCATCGTCGGCCTCGTGGTGGCGCTCTCGCTGGCGGCCGGCTCCCACGTCGACCAGTCGACCGGCCGCACGGTCAACAACTTCTTCAACTCCTACACGCTGATCCAGACCGCCACCGACGCCAGCTTCATCGCCATCATGGCGGTGGGGGCGACGGTGGTGATCATCTCGGGGGGCATCGACCTCTCGGTCGGCGCCGTCTACGCGCTGGCCAGCGTGGTGATGGGGCTGGCGCTGCGCGACGCCGCCGGGGGCGCCGGCACGGTGCTGCTCGGGCTGCTCCTCTGCGTCACCATCGGCGTCCTCGCCGGCGCGGTCAACGGGGCCATGGTGGTCGGCCTCGACGTCCACCCCTTCATCATCACGCTCGGCACCATGTGGATCCTGCGCGGCTTCGCCTTCGTCATCAGCAAGGCGGAGAGCATCATCCTGCCCGAGTCGATGAACCACTTCGCCAAGTCGTCGCTCGGCCTCGGGGCGGCGCTCTACCCCATCCCCATGCTGTCGATGCTGGCGGTGGCGGCGCTGGGGGCGCTCTACCTGGGGCGCACGGTGATGGGGCGCCACGTCTTCGCGGTCGGGGGGAACCCGCAGGCCAGCCGCTATTCGGGCCTCGCCGTGGGGCGGATCCGGATCGGCGTCTACGTCCTGGCCGGGGCCACCGCCGGGCTGGCGGCCTTCCTGGGCGCCAGCTTCTACGGCTCGGTCTCCTGTGGAGACGCGACCGGATATGAGTTATACGTCATCGCCTCCGCGGTCGTTGGCGGCGCTCGGTTGAGCGGCGGTCGCGGCAGTGCCATCAACGCGATGCTGGGGGCCGTCCTCATCGTCCTCATCCGGCAGTCCATCCGGACGCTGCACCTGGACCAGAACTACGAATGGATCATCATTGGATGTGCCATTGTCGTCGCGGTAGTCCTCGATCAGGCGAGCGCCCGCTTCGCGGCGCGCCGGCTGGCGGCGGGGGCTCGATGAAGCGGAAGCAGACGCGGCGCGCGTTCGGCGCGGCGGCGGTGGCGGCGCTCCTGGCGCTCGGCTGTCACCGGCCGGCGAGCCAGCCGCCCGCACCGTCGCAGGCCGGGGGCGCGCCCGCGCAGCCGGCCGCCAAGACGATCAAGATCGCCATGATCGCCAAGAGCTCGACCAACCCGGTCTTCCTCTCGGCCCGGCGCGGCGCCGAGACGGCGGCGCGCGATCTGTCGGCCAAGGTCGGCGTCCCCATCGAGATCGCCTGGCTGACGCCGCCCGAGGAGGACGGCCAGATCCAGGCGCAGCGGATCGCGCAGGCGGTCAACGAGGGGGCGAACGCGATCCTCCTCTCCTGCTCCGACGCCGGCAAGGTGACGGGCTCCATCGACGACGCGGTGGAGCGCGGCGTGCCGGTGATGACCTTCGACAGCGACGCGCCGAAGTCGAAGCGCTTCGCCTTCTATGGCGTCGACGATCGGCGCATCGGCGAAGAGGTGATGGCGGAGCTCTCCAAGGCGCTCGACGGCAAGGGGAAGATCGCCATCCTGGCCGGCAACCAGAACGCCCCCAACCTGCGCCGCCGCGTCGACGGGATCAAGGCCGAGGCGGCCAAGTCCAAGGGGATCCAGATCGTCGGCACCTTCTATCACAACGAGACGCCGCAGGACGCGGCGGCGGAGGTCATCCGGGTCGACAACGCCTACCCGGGGATCAAGGGCTGGGCCATGGCGGGCGGCTGGGCGCTCTACACCAAGACGCTGCTCACCGACCTCGACCCCGCGAAGATCAAGCTGGTGGCGGTCGACGCGCTGCCGCCCTCGCTCCCCTACGTCGAGAAGGGGCTGGCGCCAGTGCTGCTGGCGCAGTCGTCGTACCTCTGGGGGAACGTCGGCGTCACCAAGATCATCGACAAGATCTATTACAAGAAGGACGTCCCCGAGATCATCCCCATGGATCCCGTGCCGGTCACCAAGGACAACCTCGGGTCCTGGGCGCGCCAGCTCCGCCAGTGGGGCTTCCCCGACGTCCCCGAGGAATACCTGAAGCTGAAGTAGCGGCCCCGACGTAGACCCGAAACGTGAGCGCCGACGCCCCGGAAGCCCCGATCGTCTCGTTCCGCGGCGTGGGGAAGCGCTTCCCCGGCGTGCACGCGCTCGAGGAGGTCGGCTTCGACATCGCGCGCGGCGCTTGCCACGCGCTGTGCGGCGAGAACGGCGCCGGCAAGAGCACGCTCGGCAAGCTGCTGGCGGGGATCTACACCCCCGACGCGGGCGAGATCCTGATCGACGGCCGGCGGGTGCGGTTCGAGGACCCGCGGGACGCGCTTCGCGCCGGCGTGGGGATGGTCCACCAGGAGCTCGCCTTCTGCGAGAACATGACCGTCGCCGAGAACCTCTGCCTGGGGGCGCTGCCGCGGCGGGGGCCGTTCGTCGACCGCGCCGAGGTGGAGCGGCGCGCGCGCCGGCTGCTCGACGCCATCGAGGCGACCATCGACGTGCGCCGCCTGGTCGAGGAGCTGACCGTCGCCGAGCAGCAGGTGGTGCAGATCGCGGCCGCGGTCGGCAGCGGCGCGCGGGTCATCATCTTCGACGAGCCGACCAGCAGCCTCTCGCAGGCCGAGGCCGACCACCTCTACGCGCTGCTCGGGCGGCTGCGCGACGGGGGCGTCACCTGCGTCTACGTCTCGCACCGGATGCCCGAGATCTTCCGCCTCTGCGACACCATCACTGTGCTGCGCGACGGGCGCCACGTCACCACCCAGCCGACCGCCACGCTCGACGAGGCGGCGCTGGTCGAGCTGATGATCGGCCGCCGGCTCGATCAGTACCTGCCGAAGGAGACGGCGCGCGCGCCGGGCGAGGTGATCCTGCGCGTCGAGGAGCTCTCGAGCCCGCGCAAGTTCCGCGACGTCTCCTTCGAGGTGCGGGCGGGCGAGATCGTCGGCCTGGCGGGGCTGGTGGGCGCCGGGCGCTCGGAGATCGCGCAGGCGATCTTCGGGCTCGACCCCGACGTCGCGGGGCGGGTGGAGGTCGGCGGCGCGCCGCTCGAGGCGCGCTCGCCGGCGGCGGCGATGCGGGCCGGCGTGGGGCTGGTCCCGGAGGACCGCAAGCGCCAGGGGTTCGTCCCCGATCTCTCCGGGCTCGCCAACCTGGCGCTGCCGGTGCTGCCGCGGCTCGCCCGCTGGGGGTGGCTCTCGGGGCCGGCCGAGCGGGCGCTCGGCGAGGCGGCGTTCAAGCGGCTCAAGATGCGTGCCGCCAACCTGGACGTGCCGACGATGGGGCTCTCGGGCGGCAACCAGCAGAAGATCGTCTTCGCCAAGTGGCTGGCCGCGCGCTGCCGGCTCCTCATCCTCGACGAGCCGACGCGCGGCGTGGACGTGGGGGCCAAGGCGGAGATCCACGCGCTCATCAACGACCTCGCCGACTCGGGCGCCGCCATCCTCCTCATCTCCAGCGAGATGCCGGAGCTGCTGGCGCTCTCGAGCCGGCTGCTCGTCCTGCGCGAGGGGCGGCTGGTCGGCGCGCTGCCGGGCGGGTCGGATCAGGGATCCGTGATGCGCCTCATGGCCGGCGTGGACGGCGCGGGCGCCGCCGCGGCCTCGAACCCCGCGAGCTAGCGGCGCGGCGCCGGAGCGCGCGCGAACGGCATTCTGCACGGGCGTGTTTCGCCAGGTTTCCAGCGGATTTCGTGCGGGTTTCCCCGCAGCTAAATCTGATCAGCCCCGGGCTGAAAGTCTTTACAGCCAGCACAGCCGCAGCTACGGTCCGGCCCAGTTACGGAAAAACAGGATCAAAGAAACCAACTCTTGGGAGGGATCAACTGATGCGACTTCGTGCCTGCCTGCTAGCGATTGCTGTCGTGGTGCCCGTTCGCGCCTTCGCGCAGACGCCCCCGCCGGCCGCGCCCCCCGCGCCGCCCGCTCCGCCGCCGCCCGCCGTGGTGGTCGCGCCGCCGACGCCCGAGCCGCCGC
>DASZVW010000865.1:0-5748 GCA_035546895.1 Polyangia bacterium | reverse complement strand
CGACCTGCGCCGTCACCTCAAGCTTCTTATCCTGCCGCCACGTCGTCCTGACCGCACCTACCCGCGCGCCGTGAAGATCAAGATGAGCGCCTACAATCGCAAACCACCCACTGGCAAGGGCCGTAAGTGAACGGCATTGCCACTAGTGGCCACTAGTGGTCCAGTAAACGCTGATCGAGTCGACGGCAATGCTCTGCGGACCAATCTGTCCGGAGGCTATCGGGGTCGGGGTGCCGCCGCCGAGCAGCACCTTCATCACCGTGCCGTCGGGACTGCCCGTGTTGCCGCCAAAGTTCGTCCAATAGACGCTCGTCGAGTCGACGGCAACGGCGGAGGGACTAAACTGCCCGGAGGCCAGCGTGGTCGGAGTGCCACCGCCGAGCGGGATCTTCATGACCGAGCCGTCGGTGCTGCCAACGAGGTTGGTGCCTTCATTCACCCAGTAGACGCTTTTCGAGTCGATGGCTATGGCAATGGGCGCGGCTTGCGCCGAGGCGAGCGTAATTGGGGTTCCGCCGGCCAGCGGACTCTTCATCACCGTGCCACTGGTGACACCGCCCCCTCCTTCAAGCCAGTAGACGCTCATCGAGTCGACGGCTATGGCACCGGGATTCGTCCCAGTGGTCGCCAGCAGCGTCGGACTGCCGCCAGCAAGTGGAACCTTCATGACCGATCCGCCAAACCCGACCTGACTCGTCCAATAAACGTACATCGAATCGACGGCGATGCCGCCCTCCCCCTTCGGCGAAGCCAGTGTGGTTGCGGTTCCGCCGCCGAGCGGTACTTTCATCACCGTTGGGTTCTGGCTCATCCAATAGACGCTCGTCGAATCGACGGCGATGGCGTCGGGAGATGCCGTCCCCGAGGCCAAGGTGACCACACAGCGACCGTTCGTCACGTCGCAGCTCCCTGGGCACGCAGCGCATGCCAGACCATCCGCGCCGCACGCGCTCACCGACTGGGACGCATACAACACGCACGTGTTGCCACTGCAGCACCCATCGGGACATGAGTTCACGTCACAACCGCTGGAGGTGCCCCCGGCACCGCCGAGCCCGCCGGATCCTGCCGCCCCTGCCCCGCCCCTCCCGCACCGGCCTGGCCCCCCAGAGCGCCCGTTCCAGCGATGCCCGAATCGCCAGCGACGCCGCCTCCGTTGCCGCCAGCACCCGCGACGCCGGCTCCCGATGCCCCGCCAACACCGGCGGTAGCCCCCCCTTTGCCTCCCGGCCCTGTTCCCGCGCCTCCATCGGAGGAGATGGTGCCTCCTCCGCCGCCGGAGCCAGCATCGCCCGAAATGGGCTTGGTCGGGCAGGCCAGGGATATGAGAGAAAACGGAATGACGACCAGAAGGGGTGCGAGCTTTGGTGTATTCACGGGGACCCCGTCATCGGCCGACCGTCGCGGGAAGTTGCCTTCTCGCGACTCGGTTCCGACCAAGATCACTCGATGAAGTACACGTCGTCGACCCAGATGTCCGTCGTCAGGGGCGGGCCGGCGTCCGGGGTCTCGTTCCGCTGGGCCTGCCAGTTGATGCCGTAGACCTGGGTGGGGAGCCACCGCGCCGCCTGGTAGCCCCACGAGGGGTCGATGGCGATGCCGCCGTCCGGGGGGACGCCGCTGTCGCCGCCGGCATCCAGCAGCACGGTGAACTGCTGCCAGGTGGTCGTGAAGTTCAGGAGCTTGGCGTAGCTGTTGTAGCACTTCGAGGTGTTGCCGCCGCCGCCGTTGCAGATCTCGCCGCGCGGGTCGGTGTCGGTGTCGGGGAGCTGGACCTTGACCTGCAGCGAGCCCGACGTCGGGTCGGGCGTCGTCGTCATCCCCCAGAACGTGAAGGCCTTGTAGCGGCTGATGTCGAAGGGGATGGTGGTCCGGGGGATGGGCGGTCCGCCGTCGCCCGCGTCGACCGGCGCCGCGGGGGCCGCGAGAACGCCCCCATCGCCGTCGGGCATCTGGGCGAACTCGAAGCCGAGGCCGCAGGTGTCGTAGAGGCCGTTGAGCACGCAGGACTGGCGGGCCGCGTGGGCGCTCGTCTTTCCGCACAACGTGGTCGTCGCCGCGGGGAGCGCGCTGAAGACGAACGACATCTGCGGCGGGGTCGACATGTCGATTCCCGCGTCGGCGAAGTAGTTGGCGCCGCTGTTGTACCAGTAGCCCGGCGTCAGAGGCGAGGTGATGCCCATGGCCAGCTCGATGGGCCCGTGGGACGTCGTCTCCATGTCGTCGATGAGGACGTAGCTGGAGCTCGGGCCGCTTGTCTCGCAGCCCGCGTCGGGGAGCGTCGTCGTCGAGCCGCCCTTACCGCCGTTCCCGCCCTTGCCGGAAGCCCCCGCCTGGCCGCCCGGCTGGCCCATGCTGCTCGAGCAGGCTGCCATTCCGAGGACGAAGGCCATGCCGAAGATCGAACCACCCGAGCAAAGAAGCTGCTTACGCATCGCTACACCCCATTTCTACAAAAAGCGAGCCTAGCAAAAGTCAGGACCGGGCGACAATCGGCTGAACAGACCCGTCCTCCCCGGCGGCCCGTAGCGCCCGGGGAGGACGGCTTTTGCGTCACTACTTGATGGTGATGTTGTAGTCGGTCGTCTTCCAGGTATCCGCGCTGTAAACCTCGAAGCCCGCCTGAACGCCGAGCAGATAGTAGCTACTCTGAAGCCCGGCATATTTGCCCGCCGCGTCCTTAAAGTATGGCAATAGGTCGAAATTGGTCACGCTGTTCGACCCCGACGACGGCACATAGCTGATGACCTGCTGCCCCGTCGAATTCGCCTGGCCATAGTGCGCGGTTCGAGCGACCCCGTCCGATCCGGTGACGGCCGGCCCCGTCATGGTGCCAAGGGGTGACTTGCCACCAGGATTGATCCAGATCATCAATTCGACGGCCGGAGTCGTCGTCGGCGCCTTGGTCGGGCCAAACCAGACATCGTAGGCCGCGTCTCCGCTGCTGCCCGTCGTGAAGGACCAGCTGCTCGTGACGGTCTGAAGTGCGCTGAGTTGGGTGTTGGCCTGATAGGGGCCGTAAAGCTGGATACCGGCCTCACCAGGGCCCCAGCCGCTGATGATGGCGGGGAAGGCGGCGGGACTATTCCCCGAAGCCCCCTGCTTTGCCGTGTACGTGAACCCAACGCCGTCGCTCGTCGCCATGACCTGCATCGTCATCGGAAGGCCGCTCATGGAGAACGGGGCGCTCTGCACCGCATAGCCGTTGATGCCGTTCACGGCTTGAGCCGTCTGGTTTGTCCAGGTCGGTCCGTATGAGCCGGCGGCCACGACGGGATTCGGCTTGGACATCAGCGGCACGACGCTCTTGATACAGAAGTCGTAGCTGTGCGAGACGCTGTCCGGGAAGAAGGCGATCTTCACGTCGGTGAGGTTGGCCGGATCGACGGCGTGGCGGTTGTTGACGTTGTTCGCCAGCACGGAGTCCGAAAACATCGCATTGTACGTAATCGTGCCGCTGGTCGCGACGCCAGGAACGGTGATGCCCGGCGCGTCCTTGGTCTGCGAATCCAGGTCCGTCGAGGTCGGATACTCGACGTTGAGGATCATGCCGCCGCTCCCCTTGCCGCTGGAGCCGGGGGCCAGGGTGATCGCGAAGCCGACGATGCTGCTGGCGTTCCAGGTGCCGGGCGTGGCGGTGCTGCCGGGCGGTCCGGAGTTGACCTTGAAGCCGATGCCGGCGTAGCTGCCGGACCCCGTGCCCATCGTCCCGCTCAGGCACATCGCGCCCGAGGTCGCGTTCCACGGGATGGCGCCGGTGCCCTTGCCGTCGCTGCCCTTGCAGCTGTTGCTCGAATCGGAGCCGTCGCTGTAGCAGTACCAGGCGCCCTGGATACCCCACTTGTTGTTGCAGACGTAGCCCGACGAGTCCTCGTTGATGACGCTCATGTCGGTGTTCGCGCACGAGCCGCTGCCGCCGGCGCCGCCGGTGCCCGTGGTCCCGCCCGTGCCCGACGTGCCGCCCGTGTGCGTGCCGCCGGTGCCCGTGGTCCCGCCCGTGCTCGTGGTCCCGCCGGTGCCCGTGGTCCCGCCCGTGTGGCTGCCGCCGGTGCCCGTGGTCCCGCCGGTCGCGACGGTGCCGCCGGTGCCGGTGCTGCCGCCGGTGGCGGTGCTGCCGCCGGTGCCGGTGCTGCCGCCGGTGCCGGTGCTGCCGCCGGTGCCGGTGCTGCCCCCCTTGGCGGAGCTGCCGCCGGTGGCGGAGCCGCCGCTGCCGTTGCTGCCGCCGGAGCCGGTGGTGGAAGTCCCGGGCGACGCGCAGGCCACGAGGCCGGCCGCTGCCAGCGTCACGACCAGGGTCAGAGGTGAGGTGAGGCGAACTCGAGGATAGGTTTGTCGAGCCATGGGTCCTACTCCTTTGGTAGCTTGGGGGTGGCCGCGAGCGGGTCGCGCGCCAGGCGGGGAGTAAAGGTGGCTTATACCCCCGCGGGCCCGGGTGGGGAAAGGAAAGTCGCCATCCTTCCCATGTCGCGCCCATGTCGCGCCCCGGTGGGCCCGGCCGGTGCTAGAACTCCGGCGTGGGACGCACGCGACGTCGCCGGCGCTCCGGAAAAGCCGGCGGAGGGGCCATGAGCTCGCTGCGCGGCGGGTTCCGATCGGTGGCCCAGGGCGTGACCGGGACGAAGCCGGCCCGGTCCGGCGCGCGCGGCGGCCGCCTGGCCGGCAACCTGCTCACGGCGGTGCTGCTGGTCGTCGCGGTGGGGCTGCTGCTGCGGCGGTTCGGCGTCCTCCACTTCTGACCCTCCGACGCGCGCGGACTTCCCTGGAAGGAGGGCCGGCTTGATCCGATCCGGCGAGCTTCTGTAACGTTGCTCATCCATGCGGACTTTCGGTGGCAGACCAGGGTGGACCCGGTGGCTCGCTGATGCGCGCGGGCGCTGTGCCGCGCTCGCGCTCCTCGCCGCGCTGGCCACGGCGGCGGGCGGCTGTGCGAAGCAAAAAGATTCGCTGGTGCTCGTCGCGCTGACGTCGGCCGCCGCCAACGCCGGGGCGGCGCGCACCGTCGCGCTGTCGATCGCGGGGGCGACGCAGGCCTTCTCCCTGCCCGCCGGGCTCTCACAGGCCTCTGTCCAGTTCGGCGTCTACGTCGGCCCCAACATGACCGGCGATCTCCTCGTCTCGGCCAGCGCGACGGGGAGCGCCCTCTGTCTCGCAGGCTCGGCGACCGCGTCGGTTCCGTCCGCCGGCTCGACGGTCATGGTCACGGTCGTGCTGACCGCGGCGGCAACCTGCGCCGGCAGCAGCGGCACCGGAGGTGCCACGGGCACCGGCGGCACGAGGGGCACCGGCGGCGCCACAGGCACCGGCGGCGTGACTGGCACAGGCGGCGCGACCGGCACCGGCGGCGTGACGGGCACAGGCGGCGCCACGGGCACCACGGGCAGCGGCGGCGCCACGGGCACCGGCGGCGCCACAGGTACCGGCGGCGCCACGGGCACCGGCGGCGCGACAGGTACCGGCGGCGCCACAGGCACCGGCGGCGCGACAGGTACCGGCGGCGGCGGGTCCGTCACCCCGCCGTCGCTGACGGCCTGCACGGAGTACGACCACAACGACGCCAACGATCCCCCCTGCGACGACACCCAGGGGATCGCCAACTGGGAGATCTGGTCGCTCGCCTTCTCGCCCGACGGCACCCTCCTCGCCACCGCGGGTGACGACGGTCGGGTCAAGATCTGGAAGTTCGACGGCCACACGCTGACCGCCGCCGGGCACGTCATCTCGACCACCGGGCAGACCTACGTCGCCTTC
>DASZVW010000864.1:0-1881 GCA_035546895.1 Polyangia bacterium | reverse complement strand
CCACCTCGCGCGCCGAGAAGCCGGTCTCCTCGACCAGCTCGCGCCCGGCCGCCGTCGCCAGCGTCTCGTCAGGGTCGACGTCGCCCACCAGGCCGGCCGGCAGCTCGATCACCCGGTTGTGCACCGCCGGGCGCCACTGCTCGACCAGCAGCAGCTTCTGGTCGTCGGTGACGGCGACGATGACCACCACGCCGGTGACGTTGGCGCGGACCACGTACTCCCACCCGCCGTCGTCGACGAAGGTGAGGTACCGGCCGCGCGCCAGCACGCGCGCCCCCGCATCGGCCGTGGCCGGTTTCGCCCGCTCGCTCACGGCGGCAGCGTAGCACTGATCCGGAACGCCTCCAGCATCGACGGCCCCTCCTCGAACGCGGGGGTGCCGGTCCCCTGGCAGGAGGCGAGGTAGAGGACGCCATTTTCGGCCAGCGGCGCCGCGAACCGCTGGCCGCCCCCCGCCAGCGGTTGCCGCTGCACCACCGCGCCGTCGCGCACGCGGATCCAGTACAGCGTCCCCGCGGGGCGGGTGGCGTCGGCCACGGCGGCGTAGGGCTCGCCGCCCACGTCGACCACGGTGACGCCGCTCGGCGGGACGCGGAAGCCGCTGGTGGCGGCCGGATCCCCGGCGGCCGGCGCCGACCAGCGGGGCAGCAGGTGGGGCGTCCCGCCGTCGGCGGCGATCTCCAGCGCCTGCAGGCCGGCGGGGTGGGTGGCGTCCTCGATGAAGGTCGGCACCAGCGCCAGCGTGGCCCCGCCGACGGTGGCGAGCGCCGGCTTGGTGACCATGGTCCCCGCCCAGTCGGCGGCGCAGCTCCCGCCCCCCTCGCCGCAGCCGGGCATGAGCGGCGCCCGGTCGTAGAGCGTCCCCAGGTGGTCGGCGTCGATCAGGTAGACGGCGCCGTCCTTGGCCGGCTGGACGATCACGTCGGGGCCGCCGGGGAGCGCCGCGTAGGCCGGCGCGTCGGCGCCCAGGTCCCAGTCGAGGGCGGCGTAGCACCGGAACAGCGACAGGCCCACGCAGGCGTCGTTCGACCCCCGCGGCGGCGACTGTCCGGCCGGGAGGCGGGGGATGAACAGCCCGTCGCAGGAGGCGGCGCAGGCGTCGGTGGGCGCGGTGGGGTCGAAGCCGTCGCACAGCGTGGCGTCGCAGCCGGGCTCGAAGGCCAGCCCGCGCCCGAGCCGGAGGACGGCGTTGGCGTAGCTGGCGCGGGTCGGATCGAGGAGGCCGTTGCCGGTGGCGACCAGCAGCGCGAACCCGTCGGGCGAGCCGGGATCGGGGATCACCTCCGGGCCGCGCGCCGCCCAGACGCCGCCGCCGCAGACCATCTGGCGCGCGCCGTCGCCGTCCGCGGCGCCGCAGTCGCTCTGCCCGGCGGTGGTGACGAAGCTGGCGCTCACCGCGGCGGCGGTCCCGGTCGCCTGCCAGGCGTCGAGATCGATCTCGAACACCCAGCCGTGCCAGGGCTGCAGATCGCGCACGTTGCCGAACGAGACGTAGGCCAGGCCGAGCGCGCGGCCGGGGAGGTCGGCGTGGACCACCGCCGCCCGCGAGAAGGCGTGGTCGGGGAGGAACTCGATCGTCCCCGCGCCGCCGGCCGCCGGGAGGTTGGCCGAGAGGATGAGCGGCGGGAACGCCGGATCGAGCGCGCGGGCGTCGAGGTCGAGCACGCCGACGTGGTGGGCGACGCGGGTCCAGTCGGGCATCACCTCCTGCCAGGCGAACACCAGCCGGTGGCCGACCACCACCGGCGGCGCGGCCAGGTTGGCGAGCAGGGTGCCGGCCGCCGCCAGCGCCACCTGCCAGACGGGCGCCCCGGTGAGCGGATCGCGCGCGGTGAAGACGCCGTCGGCGGTGGCGGTCAGGATCTCCGGCTCGCCCTGCGA
>DASZVW010000863.1:0-23628 GCA_035546895.1 Polyangia bacterium | reverse complement strand
TAGGGAGTGGCGGGCCCGGACCCAAAAGGGTGAGCCTCATTGGAAGTCCTCCTGGCGCCGAGGTCAGTGTACAAGCGCGGCGGGTACCGTCGCCGGGATTTCCAGCACTGCTCGCACGGCGTCCGCGACCAGCTGAGGCTGAGATATCTCGCGCGCATCCGGGCTGTTCAGGCAGGCGGCGACGCGGCTGGCGAAGAGACCGCCGACGTCGCGAACGACGACAACCGCGAGGTCGTTGTCGTAGACGCCGTAGTGACCATTGGAGAGCCGGCACGGGTCGAACCGGGTCTGGCTGAGGGAAAGGCTCATCGGCGACTCCTTTTGCGGGCTGGTGCGTCGACACCTTCAAGGTGTCTTGAAGGTGTATTCACAGACTAGTCGTGTGTTCAGTGAAGGTCAAGCGGAAAGCACCATCGAATACACCTTGAAGGTGTCTTGTGGGCCGACTACAGTCGAGCTCGTGCCGCAGCCCCTTGAGATCGAAGACGGTCCAGCCGACGAGCTCGTGAGACTGAGCGTGAACGTGCCGCGATGGATGAAGAACGAAGTGATCGGGGTGGTCGGGCGGGCCGGGAAGAGCCTGAACGACTTCGTCCGCGACGCTGTGCGGGTTGCGCTCGAGGAGGCGGCCGGGAGGGGCGGAGCCAGCGCTCGAGGCCGCAGGCGTCCCGGTGCCGGCGGTCGTCGAGGAGTGTGATGGACACGGGCTCAGGTCCCGCACAAGCTTGACCGGTTATGCTATACTAGTCCCATGAAGAACCCTCACGCCGTGGCCCTGGGAAAGCTCGGAGGGGCAAAGGGGGGCCCGGCGCGAGCGGCGGCGTTGCCGGCGAATCGTCGCCGGGAGATCGCCCGAAAGGCGGGATTAGCTCGATGGAAAGGGCTGAGCGGCGCCCAGCGGCGGACCGTGGCGCGGCTGGCTGCCCGGACGCGCTCGCAGAAGGCGGCCGAGGCTTTCACGGCCGCTGATGCGCCGGTCGCGGTCAGGATGCTTTTGAAAACATATGACCCGAAAGCCCTTCGCTGGGCTAACCGCGACGACCGGCACACGATCGTCAGGGAGATCCTGGTTCGCGGCAATGCTCTCGCGAAGCGGTGGCTACGTCGAAAGCTCTCGCGGTCGGAGGTGCGCGAGCTGATCGCGGAGTACCGGGGCGCGGGCTCCAACGAGCCCGACCGTCAACTACTGCGCGAAAGGCTCGGGCTGACGACGGAGGACCTCCCCACCCGCCCGTATCTTGGATTCGAATGGCGGCCAGCAACCTGAAGGCCGAGGTCCTCGACGAGGACAAGAAGCGGGTGATCCGCCTGCAGGCGCATCTCGTGCGCGAAGGGAAGTTTTTCCTGGCGGGTGGAACAGGTCTCGGTCTGCGGCTCGGCCACCGACTGTCCGACGACATCGACTGGTTCACCCCTACGCCGTTCGAAGCGAAGACGTTGATCGCGAGGCTCAACTCGCTGCCGGAAAAGCCGCACGAGACAGTCCAACACGGCGCGCACACCGTGCGGGCGTACTACGACAGGCCTGGCACCAGCGAGAAGCTCGAAACCAGCTTCATCACCTACGCCCAGGTGCCGGCGCATCCGGAACCGGCCGCTGTCGGCGGTACAGAGTTTCCTGTGGCGGACATCTCCCTCCTGGCCGCGATGAAGACGGCTGCCCTCCACGATCGCGGTGCCAGACGAGATTTCATCGACGTGCACGCGATTTCCTCGCTGCCGGGCTGGCGAATTCCGCGACTCATCGAGCGCGTTAGACGGCAGTTGCCTCTGCAGGGCAGACAGATCGCGCTGGCGCTGACTTATTTCGTCGACGCTGAGAAGGAGTCCATGCCACGAGGCTGCAAGGTCTCCTGGGAGCAAGTGAAGAAGGACCTCCAACGGGGGGTCCAAGAGTGGGAACGGCAGCGCGATAGGGGGATCGATCGCTAGCCGAACACCCCTCGCCGGGCTTCTTCACCCGAGGTCTATAAGCCCGGCTGCTTGGTGCGGTGGAGGTGTCTCCGACCCCAGGTCGCTCGTGCGGCCGCCGGGGCCGCGCCGAAGAAGGCCTGGTGACGCGCGATCTAGGCGGTCGTCTCGGGGCCCGGGTAACCGCCGCGGGGAATGAAGCCGCAGAGGGACGCGCATCCCTTCTCGAGAAGAGCGAGAAGCCGATCCCGTTCGACCTTTGCAACGACCGCCGCGGCCATGACAGCGGGCTCCGTGTCATCGGCGTGGTCGCGGGCCGTCAGGGTCGGGCACCGCCGCTCGAGCGCGTGGAAGAGCGTCCTGCCGTCGGCGACGATCCGGTCCGATGGAGGCGCACGGCGGATGAGGGCTGCAGCCATGCGACGCTCAAGGACGTTGAGGGTCCGGCCGTCGTGCCCGGCGGCGCGGACGTAATCGTCGACGTGAGAGGCGGGGCTAACCCTCCACTTCGACCCAAGTCGCCATGGTCCGTATGGCAGTAGCCAGTGCGGTTCTGCTGGCGCTCGAGAGGGGCTTGGACTCACGGAGGCCCTGCTCGAGGAGCGCCGCGGCCTGGTCGACGTCGAGAAGAACGCCAGCGAGAACGAGCGGGCCAATCTGAGCTCCCCTACCCGCCTCGTCGATGCCGAGCGTCAGTTTCGCCTCATGCTCCACAGGCGCATTTGATCGCGGCAGATCGCGGTGTCAAGAAGGTCGCCCGCGCGGGAGCCCCCACGGTAGCTAGGGGGCCAAGGGTAATCTCTGGGTGACGACGCTATCGTGGGTCACCTGGGCGTCGACGAGGGCGAGGTCTGCGAACCTCATGAGCTGTTGGGCGTTGTCTATGCCCGGGAATGGCAGCATGGAGACGCCAGCGCTCAGGGTGACGACGAGCTGCTCCCCGCCGACGGTGACGGGCGAGGCGCTCAGGGCTTTGCGAACCTCGTCGGTGAGCGCGCTGGCCTCGGTCGAGGAGAGACCGCGATAGAGAACAGCGAACGAACGGAGCCCGAGCCGGCCGAACAGGTGTTCCGTGGACAGCACGCCGCGCGCCCGGCGGCCGAACTCGGCCAGGACCTGGTCGCCGGCCTTGGCGCCGCGCTTCGAAACCATGCTGTGGAAGTGGTCAATGCTGATGACTGCGAGGCAGAGCGGGGTCTTGTGTCGGCGGGCGTAGGCGAACTCCTCGTGGAAGACCTCGTTGAAAAACCGCTCGCGGTGGGCACCGGTGAGAGCGTCGATGCGGGCGCCGGCGGTGAGCTGGGCTGCGAGCGCATCCTTGAGCAGCCCGTCGTAGGTGAACTTCAGGATCGTAGTAGCGCCGATCGAGATCTTGTCGCCGTCGTGCAGCGGCCGGATCGCGGTGATGCGTTGGTCGTTCACGCGGGTCCCGTTGGTGGAGTCGAGGTCCTCGATGGTCACGAGTCCGTCGATGGCTACGTGAATGACGGCGTGGATGGCCGAGACGGCGCGGTCGGCCAGGCGGAGGTCTGATTCGTCGGCGCGCCCGATGATGCAAGCCGGCCTATCGAGCGTGACCACGTGACCGGCTGTGAGGCCCTGCAGGACAATCAGGAAGGCCGTAGGAGGCGCGGCGGTGGGCGGCGGTGGTGGTACCTGCGTCGCCTCCTCGTCATCGTCGCGCGTGCTCACTGGCGAGCTCCAGGGACGGAATTGGGCGGCGCCTCGTCACCTACCTCTGATGGAGCGTTGGCGGCGACTTCAGCGTTGGCAGGGCCCCCATCACGAAGCGCCGCCCGGCAGAAAACGTCGTAGAGCGTCAGCGAACTAGGCGTAAATCGCAAGTCTCTTTTGACCGAATCGGCCGTGTACCGCCAGTTCTGAACGTGGCTAGTTGTGTCAACGTTATGGCGGGCTTGGCGAAGGCCGTGGCCAGGCGGATCAGGGAGGCCCGAGAACGAGCGGGTCTGACGCAAGAGGCCTTGGCGCAGAGAGTAAGGGTCGAAACCACGACCCTGTCGCGTTACGAACGCGGGGTGATCGGCGTCTCGCTCGAGATGCTGGAGCTCCTGGCCGACGCGCTGCACGTACCGCTGCGGAGCCTGCTGGAGACGGGAGTTGCAGCTCCAGGTCTTCGGCGGGACGAGGATGAGGTGCTTCGGGCCTACCGGACGCTGTCCGCATCTCAAAAGCGAATCGCACGCTGGCTGGTTCCCCGCCTTCGCGAGCTGAAGTAGGAGGGCCTGCTCCGAAAGTTTCGCATGCGAAACCAAGGAGCATCGAGCCCTGAACATGGAACCGCCCAGGCGCGGCCAGCGCGCCCGGGCGTGAGATGTCGCTTCGGGGCGAGCGGAATTGCTCAATGGCAGGCCTCGATGTAAAGAGGCGGCTGGCTAAAGTCGGGGCCCCCACCCCAGCCCAAGTAGCACCCCTGACCGCACCGAACCGTCTCCCCAGGGCAGCTCGAAGCCGGCGTCTGCATCTCGAGGATGCCGTCGCAGTTCCAGTCGTAGCTGCCGCAGGCGTCTGGCATCTGGAGGTACTGGCTGGTGTTGAAGGCAGGGTTGGCTCCGCTGTCGAGGTCGCAGCAGTCGCCAGAGTAGGCCGCGTAGCCTGCGGGCGGCGGAGCATTGAGCTCCTCGCAGAAGCGACCCTGGTCGGATCCACCGAAGCCGTCGCCGTCGGCGTCGGCATAGTAGGTCAAGCAATGGCCACTCACGCAGTCACCATCCACCTGGCAGGCGGTCCCATCGACTAGCTTGCAGACCGGCACCGCGCTGCTCGGCGGCAGCAAGCAGGCCGAGGAACCGATGCACGGTGAGGTGGCGATCGTGTCCTGGCCGCTCGTCAAAGCCGCGCAGTGGCCCATGGCCGCCTGCTGGTTGCAGGCGTAGCACGTCTGCTCGCACGCGCTGTCGCAGCAGACGCCGTCAGTGCAGAAGCCGGAACCGCAGTCGGCGTTGGAGCTGCAGGCGGTGCCGAGAGGGTTGGTGGGCTTTACGACCACGACGGTCATCGTGGCGTCCGGAGTCGGGTCGCTGGCGTCGACCTTGGTGCCGGTGTCGGGATGCTCGTCGGGATGTTCGCCCGACGTGTTGTTGGGGCAACCGGCGAGAAGTGCGAGCGAGAGGATGGTTCCGAGGATCATCTTGATGTTCGTCAGCATGGGAAGCTCCTGAGTTGGTTAGTGGTTGGCAGAAGTCGGGCGGTGATGATGGTCATTGGCAGGTCATGGGCGTCCCCTTGGCCCCGCACTCGGACACGGAAACGTTGCTGTACTTCGTGCCGTACTCCTGCCCTTCGATGATCCCGTCGCAGTTGTAGTCGAACGAACCGCACGCATCGGGGGTGGCGTAGTAGCCGAGCGCGTTCGGGTGGGCGTCGATGTCGCTGTCGCAGCAATCACCACCGGTGGTGACGTAGCCGCCCGGCGCCGCCGCCCCGGTCTCCTCGCAGAGCATCAGGGTCGTGCTGTTGTCGCCGTAGCGATCGCCATCGCGGTCGACGTAGAAGGTCTCGCAGTTCAGCGACGCGCAATCGCCGGCGCTCCTGCAGGCCTGCGCGTCCTTCAGACGGCAGCCGCCGACGTCGAGCGTCGTGCTGAGCGCTCCGCACGTGCGGGGGCTGGTGCAAGGGGTCGCCGCGTTGAGATCGTCCCCACTCGTCTGCGCGGTGCAGTAGCCGGCGGTGTCGGCCTGGTTGCAGTTGAAGCACTGCCCGTCGCAGGCGGTGTTGCAGCAGACTCCGTCGACGCAGAACCCCGAAGCGCACTCCGAGTTCGCTGCGCAGCCCTCGGCGATCGGCTTCAGCGGGGTGCCGGCGTCCGGAGGTGGCAGCTTCACGCTCTCGGTGGCTCCGGCGCCGCCGGCGGGGTCAGCACCGCGCTGCCCCTGCCCTGCAGCTCCACCGGCGCCCGCGCCGCCGGCATCGGGCTCGGGGTCGGAGTTCTTCATAGGGCAGCCGCAGAGGGTGAAGAGAACGACGAGGAGGAGGTATCGATTGGCGAGCATGGGAGGATCCTTTTGATGGGTTGGAGGTGGTGTCCTGGTTGAGTGGCTAGCGCTCGATGCCCTGGCGGCCGCGTGGCGGCCGTCTGACGATCGCGGTGCGAATGGCGGACTGGTCGACGCCGGCGTCCAGCGCCTTGGCCATTGCCTGGCGGGCGCTCTCGAGGACCGGGTCAGGACGGCGGTGGAGACGGGCGAGGGACTCGCGGTGCCGCTGCTCGATCTGCATCTGGTCGGCCCATCGACTGCCGAAGTCGGGTGTGCGGCGCTCGGAGGGACGCTGTCCGGCGAGCTCGGCAATCTCCTCGGCCAGGGCGGTGCCGCGACTGCTCCGGGAGAAGGCGGCAACGATGGTTAGCTCGGGCGGAGCGCTGGCGATGATGTGCCCGATCTTCCGCTTCACCTCGGCGGTGGGATGGTCACCGGTGTAGACGTACGTCGCGTGCTGCTTGCCGTGTGTACGCTCATAGGCGACGGCGTCGATCGGCCGCTCGACGAAGACCATCTGGCGATCGCCTGGCCGAAACCGGCTGTGCGCCAGATCGTCCGGGTTCTTCAGAACTAGGCTCGCGGGCCCGAAGCGCCAGCTGTCGTAGCTACCGCGAACGACGCCGAGGTGTTCGAGGTCGCGTTCCGCGGCCTTCTCGCTGGTCATCGTAGCGAGGTGCCGGGCGACAGCGTGCCGGAGGGTGTTGTCCCGATCGGCCAGCGCCTCTCGGTAGGCGGCCGGCTCTCCCGTGCGCTTCGACGGGTCGAGGCACGCTCCCATTCGGTTGACGCATTCGTCTGGGCTGAGCGCGTCGCGCCGAGCCATGAGATCGATGAGCGTTCCGCGCTGGATGGGCTCGCCGTCGGTCTGGTAGGTCCATCGGTTGGCGTCGAGGTCTTTGGTCAGGAAGAGGACCTCGCCGTGCCGATCGGCGAAGGCCATCTTTTGCGGGTCCTTCTGCACCGGCGACAGGTGGAACCCCTGCGCGATGACCCAGGCCGGGAGATCGATCCTCTTCTCGAGCTGCTCGAGCAGGTTCGCTCGGATCTCATGGCGTTGGGCGTCGATGGCGCGCTCGACGCGAACCCCTGCCCTCTCCTCCTGCCCATAGGTGTGGCCGGCGGCGCTCACGACTTGCTCCCCCTGTCGTAGGTCTCGTAGGCGGGCGCCGGGTTCTCGCTGGTCGCGTCGTCATCGACGGGAGCCTCGAGAGTGACCGCGTCGTCGTCGGTGACCGAGGGGACGGCTCCGAGGTCGCCCGCCGCGGCGGTCTCCTCAAAGAGAAGAGAGAACGGGAGCCGCGCCGATTCCGCGGGCAGGGTCCTGGTGTCGACGAGGCGCCAGGTCTCGATCTTGATGCCCCAGGGCGTCTGGCGACAACGCCGCTCGACGCGGGTGTGAGGGTGCGGAGGAAGAACGCCGGCGGCGCTCATCGCACGTCCTCCGCGACAAGGCCGTACTCGGCGCCGAGCTTGCGGAGGCGGCGGGCGAGCTCGAGCAGCGCCTTGTTGTGGACGCGCGCCACGTAGGAGGTCGAGGACTTCGCGAAGCCCAGGCGGTCGGCGATCCGCTCGAAGGTGAGATCTTCGAAGTAGTAGAGGAGGATGACCTGGCGCTCGACGTCCGTGAGGGCGTTGATGGCGGGCAGAAGGGCTGCACGAAGAGAGCGCGCGTCGAGCAACTCGGTTGGATCGAAGAAGGCACGGGAGGAGGGGTTGCGCCGGTGATGGTGAGCGTCGCCGGCAGTCGGATCAGCTCCGTCTTCCGCGGGGTCGACGAACAGGCGCGTCTCGGCGCTGGCGCGGCGGATGCCGTCCATGACGGCGCCGCGGATGCGTGAGTAAGAGAAGGTGGCGAACGACGCCCCGCCCTCGGGGCGGAATCGGGCCGCTGCCTCCATGAGGCCGACGCGGCCGTAGCTGACGGCGTCGTCAGTGCGAATGACGGTGCGAAGACCGAGCTGGTTGAGGAGCTCGTTGGTGACGGCTGCTGTGTAGGGAAGGTGGTCGGTGACGAGTCGATCGGAGGTGGCCGTTTGCATCGCTGCCTCTTTCTGGCGGGCTCGGAGCCCAACCAGGCGGAGGCAATCGCAACGGTGGTGCCGGGCACCGCGACCCTATTCGCCGAGTAAAACCAGCCACTTAGGCGCGCTCGCCGTGTGCCACGTATGTGCCACGCGTGTGCCTGGCACACGGCCCATTGAGGGGCGTCGGGAACGGTCAGCGCTTACGCGCCAGGAGGCGCCGGAGAACGGCCGGGGTCGTCCCGAGGTCGGCCGCGAGTCGGTCGATGTCACCGCCGACGGCGGCTAGCTGGCGCTTCAACTCTTCGGGATCGGCGTCGAGCAGCTGGCGAAGGTGCGCGTCTCTGTCCAGCCAGCGGTAGAAGGTCCGTCGACTGACACCTAAGAGCTCGGCGGCTTTGAGGCGTTGCCAGCCCGCCTTCTCGAGCGCTGCGGTGATGCGCTCTTCGTCGAAGGTTATGGGCGTCGGTGTCGAATGGTCATCGGCGGGCTGGACCGGGCGTACGAGGTCGGGAGTCGCGCTCTCCTGAAGAAACTCGCTAACGATGGCGTGAGTGTCTGCTTTCGGGCCATCGTCGATGGCGTCCGCCAGCCTCCGCGCGAGGGCGAGGAGGCTACGGACGTTGGCGTCGAGCGGTGAGCGCGCCACGGCGGCGACATCGCGAGCGGACAGCCACGGGCGGACGCGCGCGTCCGTGTCCTGCAGGCGTTGGAGGACAGATGGATTGGGGAGCTGCTTGCGAAGGAGATGAAGGAGAAGAACGCCGACGTCCTCGCGCCGCTCGCGGAGCGGTGGGAGGTTGATTGGGAAGGCGCTCTTGAGACGCTTGTGGAGGGCTCCGTGGAAGCGGTGCTCGGCCACTGCCTTCTCGAGTTTGGCATCGGTAGCTGCGACGACGCGGACGTCGACCTGGACGGATTCGGTGGCCCCAACCGGCTGCACCTGCTTGTCGTCGAGAACGCGGAGAAGCATCGGCTGAACCTCAGGGGCGAGCTCGCCGATCTCATCGAGAAAGACGGTGCCGCGGCTGGCGGCACGAAATAGGCCCGGACTGTCCGCGATGGCGCCAGTAAAGGCGCCCTTCTTGTGGCCGAAGAGATCGGCTTCGGCTCGCTCTCGGCCGAGAAGCGACATGTTCTTCACGATGAACGGGCGGCCAGCGCGGGGCCCCGCATGGTGGAGAGCGCTGGCGGCGAGCTCCTTGCCGGTCCCGCTTTCCCCCCGGAGGAGGACGAGATCGTCTTTGGGAGCCTGCCGCGTGACAGACCGGCGGACGTCTTCGATAGCGTCGCTGGTTCCGAGGAGGCCGAGGGTGGGCGATCGGCTGATGGGGAAGTGGACCGAGTGGAGGCAGAGCACGATCCGCCGCGCCAGGGTGATGATCATTCCTCCGCGGAGATCGGCTTCAGAGATGCGGCGCGGAGCGGCAAGGAGCTCGCCGTCCACTTCCACGTGGTCGTCCTGCAGGCGCTGAAGCTCGAAGGTGCCTCGCTTGAAGGAGACCTGGAGAATGGGGCTCTTGCTGATGAATCGGTGCGCCAGAGGCTCACCGGTCTCCGCTCCAGGGGGAAAGAACAGGGGCTCCGAGCGACTGACGTGCGCGACGTCGACCTCGACGAGATTGGTAAGGGGCGCGATCTGACCGATTCGGTCGAGGTGCGGGTGCCAGACGATTGTGAAAGCCGGCGTCGAAAGCAGGCCGGAGTTGCCGGTGAGACTATCGAGGGGACTAACGGTCAGTGTGTCGTCAGCGGACATGCGTCGCTCTCTGGGTCAGTGGGGCTTTCTCGCTTCGACGTCCTGGGCGTCCTGGTCGCGCAGCTCGTAGGGGCGACCGGGATAGTTCCGCGCGACGAAGTCGGCGATCCGCTGCTCCAGCTCCTCGGTACGCGGGCCAGGAAAGGCCGCGACAGGAGGTCCCTCGGCTGGGGCGTCCGTCAGGTAGACGGCCACAAGCTTCATCAAGGTCAGTGTATCGCACCGGCGGCGCGCGTCTCTCAGTGCGGGAGTAGCTCTTCCGTCCCCATGAAGATGTTGGGGCGGAGATGTTCGTCAGTGTGGGTCGTGGCCCAAAGAAGCTCGTAACGGCGAATCTCGTAGTGAGGCGCCTGGGGATAGTAGCTCTCGCGCCAGTCCTCGGCTTCCTGCTCGGTCATGAAGAACCCGACCGGGAACAGTAGTGCGCCGACGAAGAGGGCGAAGTAGGTGTGCTTGTACACGGTGACCTCCTAAAACCGACCCGCGATGGTGAGAGAGGTGGGGGCCACAGCGACGCCGACCTCGGCGTCATGGCTCTTGGCGGTGTAAAGCAGGATGCCTCCCGTGACGGCCGCGGCGGCGCCAACCCCCGTGAGAACGGCCCCAGAGGTCTTCGTGTTGTAGACGGGATGGCACCCGGCGGGCTCGTTGGCCGAGCAGGAGCCGCTCGAGGAGTGGCCGTCGAGGACGATCCAAACGATGCCCCAGGCGGCGACGCCTGCACCGCCGGCAAGCAGGGAGACGCCGGTCCAGGTACGCCAGGATGACCGGGATGAACCTTTGACGACGGGCGCGGTTAAGGGGGCGACGGGCGGTGTTCCAGCCACGGGAGGGGTCGGTGCCGGCGCCGAAGCGAGTTGGAGGGGTTCCAGCTCGATCTTGAGCTGCGTCTCCTTGCCGGCTTCAACGGGGATGCTCATCTCGAACTGCTTGAAGCCCGGCGCTGTGGCAGTGACCAGGGCAGGCCCGGCGTTCACTCGGATCGGCTTGGCCAGAGGAAGCTTGCCGGCCGCTTTGCCGGAGATGACAATCGCTGCCCCCTCGTGGCCCGTCAGCGCTATCTGACCGATGTGCGTGCGAGCCAAGGCGATGGCCTGGTCGAGCGCTGCTCGGTTCTTCTTCACCCATGCATCCTGGGGAGTCGCCGTCGCGCCATCCAGGTGCTCCTCGGCGTCGCTCCAGTGCTGGACGGCAGCTTCGGCCAGGCCAAGCTGGCCGAGGCTACGAGGCGTCGGTGCGATGGTGTTCGCCTTCTGAAAGAGATCGATCGCTTCGAGGGCGTGACCCTGGCGCCGCAGCTCGAGACCTTTGGTGATCAGAGCGTCGGCCGCGGCGTTCTCGTCCGCGGCGTTGGCGACCTGGGTGAGTGCCGCGAGGATGACAGCGATGAAGATGGCGCGTTTCATAGCGAGGCTCCGGTTAGTAGTTGCTCATCCAGACGTAGACGGTGCTTCCCTCGGTCCAGCCGAGCCACATGTTGTCGAGCTGGTCGACGGTGACCTGGGGCGGCCAGTTGTTAGCCGCCGCGCCACCCGACGCGTACCCCGGGCGGGTGTCCCAGCTAGTCCCGAGGGAGCGAAACAGGCCGATGCCGGTGGTAGTAGGGTAAGTCGAGCTCCACGCGACAACCGGCCGATGGGTGGCGTCCGCGGTGAGAGTGGGGTTCGTGGAGTAGCCCGGGCTAACAGGGACGGGAGCTGAGGTGAAAGGAAGCCAGGTCCCACCCGTGAGGTGATAGGGAATCCAATTTCCGGCAGTCGACAGCATGATGGGGTTCCCGGCGGTGTCGGTCGACGCGGAAGCGTTCGGCGAATTCGAGCCTCCAGAGAAGGACCAGGAGGTGCCGCTCCAAAGATACGCACCGCTCGTCGTGTCATTGTCAGCAACGGTGACGATGGGGGCTTCGCCGGCGCCGAGCACGAGATCGAAGGTGGAGCTATTGCTGTCACCGACGGCGCCGTAGGAGGTATCCCAAGCGGTCCCGGTCCAAGCGGCGACGTAAATCTCGCTGGACGTCGTCGGTGAGTAGATGTCGCTCCGATAAGCAACCACTGGCCGTCGCATGCTGTCGAGCGCCACCGCGATGGAGCCCACCGTCGAACCGGCAGCGGTCAGATCGATCACTGGATAGGTCGTCGTAACCCAGGCGGTCCCGCTCCAGGTGGAAAAGACCACTTGGGCGGTGCCGCTCGACGGTGACTTCCCCCAAGCGATCGTCGGGTTGTTTGTCGCATCGAGGAAGAGCGCGCAGCCGTTGGCTGCGATCCCAGATACCACCAGGCCGAGGTCGTTCCAGGCTTGGCCGTCGCTCACGGCCACGTGGAGAAGAGGGAGGCAGCCGCCGCCACTGACCGTCTGGCAGATGTTGTATGCGACGACGGGCTGGTTGTTGGTGGTCACGGCGAGGAGAAGAGTCGCGTTGAGACCGCTGGTAATCGGCGCGTACTTGATCCAAGCCGGCACCGTCCAGGACCAGGTCGTCGAAAGGTCCTGAAGCGGATTCCCGGCAAGGTCTGTGATGCCGTGGGTGAAGGAGCCCGAAAATGTTTGGTCGAGGGTTACCCCTTGGTCGGAGCTGAGGGTAACGGCCACCGTGTAGCCGTCGGCGCTTAGACTGGCGGTCGTTGGCACCGCCGAACCGCGCGAATTGTAGATGGGAATCGTCGGCGCAGTCACCGTCGACGCCAACACGGGCTCGGAGAACGTCGCCTGAATCGGCGCGGCGAGGACAACGTTGGTGGCGCCGGGCGCAGGGATCAGGCTGGAGACAACAACGTGGGGCGGCGTTCGGTCGACGACGATGGTGATGGCGTTCGAGGTAGCAGTGGTGCCGCCGACCGTGAGCTGGGCGGTAACAGAGTAGGTCGCCTCCCTTACCCCGGTCGTGTTCCAGGTGAAGGAGGTCTGGGGGGCCGTGATGGTGCCGATGTTCTGAGTCCCGTATGGCGCGGTCGCGACGAGCGTGGTCGTCGCGGTGGTGGGCCGGGAGGTGCTGATAGAAATCGTGACGCTCGCGTTCGTGTAGACGGTGGTCAGCGGTGCGGTGATGCTGACCGTGGTGGGTACGGGCGCCATGCCGCCCGCGCCAGCATTTCCTGCGGCGCCGCCGTCGAACCCAGCTCCTGCGGCACCCGGCGTGCCCGAGCTGCCCCCGGTGTTCGACGGATCTTGGTCCCGGGTCGGACAACCGGTCGCCAAAAGTAGAGCGGCCAGTAGTAGGTGGGCGTAGCGCATACGGAGTGTTCCTCTTAGTCCGTCGGAATCGGGATGCCGTTCGGGTCGAGCACGGGGCGGTGTGCCGTCTTCTTGTGGGTGTGGTGTTTCGGCGTCGGCGATAGTGACGCCGCCGGCGTCGTCATGTTCTGTACGGTGTCCGAAGCCGACGAGGGCGCGCGAGCCTCGGGCGTGGCTTTCGCGGGGCGCGGCGCAGCGACTGGTTGAGCCGGCGGAGGCTGGACGGGCGCCGCGGAAGCGGGCGGCGGAGGCAGAGTCGGCGAGGGCTGAGTCGGCGCGGCGGCCGGCAGGTGCGGATTCGTGAGATCGACTGGCGGTTGAGGGAGCGAGGGCGCGACGTCCTTGCGATGCGTGAGAAAGTACGAAACGCTCAGCACCGCGACCAAGAGCGCGAGCGCTCCAAGAACGATCATCGCCGGCTTGTTGCGGGCGAGCCGGCGAGACGTCGTCTCGGCGGTCCGCTGCGGTGCGTTCGGAGCTGAGGGCAGCGATTCGACAGCTTGCGATGCTTCGTCGATGACGAGCGAGAGCGACCGGCTGGCCCCCTCCGCGGGTTGCCGGTTGGTCGTGGCGAGGTTCACTTCCCCGGCAGCTTCCTTCAGCTCTCCAGTGCCGAGCGCGATAGTCTCGTTTGAGCCCCTGGCACGAACCGTCGTTCCGGTGCCACGGGTGACGTCGACGGACGTGAAAGTGGGATCGAGGATCGCTGGGCCGTCGAGCGACGTTGCGGGCGAGGCCGGGGCGTCTTTCGCCATAATTGCGATGGACAGCTGGGGCGCGCGCCGTTCGGGCGCGTCGTTCGTGAAGTGCAGCTCCCAGGTGAGCTTGGCTTGGGTTGAAGCGAAAGGACGGATCGCCGCGCCAAAGGCATGCAGGTCCGGGAAACGCTTGTCCGGGTCAACGCTCATTGCCTTGTGGATCGCGTCGGCGAGCTCGCCGGGGACTTCGGGTCGAACCTTCTGGATGGGCGTGTAGTCGCCTTTGCGAATCGCCTGCGCGAGATCGAGGTCCTTGAAGTCTTCCTTCGGCTTCTTGACGTCGAACGGTCGCCTCCCAGCGAGTGCGTGGTAGAGGACGATCGCGAGTGAATACTGGTCGGATTTTGCGGTTGCCGGCCTCCCGGCGAGCTGCTCAGGCGGCATGTAGTACGGAGTGCCCAGGATGAAGCCCTTGCGGGTCAGGTCCGCCGTGTCGTCACGTTGACCTTCGTAGTCGTTGTCTTGCTTGACGGCACCGAAGTCCAAGACCTTCGCGACCTCGACCCTGTTGTAGTTGTGAAGAAAGATGTTGTTGGGTTTGACGTCGCGGTGGAGGTAGCCGTGCCGGTGGCATTCGGCGATCGCGATGGAGGCCTCGAGCACGCGGGTCACTGCTCGCGTGATGTCGAGGGCGCCCTCTTTGCGGATGACGGAGCCCATGTCCTTGCCGCTCAGGAGCTCCATCACCATGTAGGGCGGCTCTTTGCCGGAGGCCTCGACGAACTCGTTTAGCCGGACAATGTGCGTGTGCTCGATCCGAGAGATCGCGATGGCCTCTCGCTTGAACCGTTTCAGGAAGTCGGCGCTTGAAGCCTTGTCGGCCTGGATGGTCTTGAGCGCGACCTCGCGTCCGAGTTGTTGATCTACCGCTCGGTAGACGACACCCATGCCGCCCTCACCGAGAAGCTCTCGGATGTTGTAGCGGCCGCCGAGGATGGTGTCTTTCTTGAGCTTCACGACTCAGTCCTTTCACTTGCGGTTGTCGGGAAAAGGCTCGGAAAAGTGTCCCGAAAAACGCAGTTAGCTGCAGGCGGTGTTATCGTCGGGCCCGTGCGGACGACGCTGGATATCGACGCAGCGCTGCTCGACCAAGCGACTAACGCGGTGAGAGAAGACCGGCTGCGGCGGAAAGACGCGGCCGCGACGACGCGGAAAGAGGTGGTGGAGCTGGGCCTGAAGGCGCTTTTGAGGCAATTGGTTTCCGAGCGTCTGGCGGATGAATTTGAGGAGGGCCTGGCCGGAACGGCCCGCCGGCGTCGGATCCGAAGTTGATCAGCGTCGACACGGAGGTCTGGCTTTCCTTCGCGCGCCGGGAGCGCAACGTTCGTCCGATCATCGACCTTCTTCGGAAGGGGATCGCAGAGGCGCATCCGCTGGTGCTTGCCGAGCTGGGCCTGGGATTCAGCGCCGGCGCCGTTGGCGCGCGCCTGCGGGACCTCGAGCTTCTGGTGGGTCCCGCGCCACGGCGCCACGAAGAGGTCCTGACCTTCGCGCGCGAAAACGGCGTGATAGGTGCTGGGATCGGCTACGTGGACGCGCACCTTCTCGCCAGCGCGTATCTCGACGGTCGACTGCTCTGGTCGAGTGACAGCGAAGTCCAGCGGATCGCGCATCGCTTGGGCGTGGGCTTTCGCCCGGCTCCCGAGTGAGCCCATCACTCGAGCCCCTTCCGGCGAAGGCTCGCGAGGTGTTCGCTCGCCGCGGTGTTTTCGGGATCGAGCTCGATGGCCGTTGCAAACTCGTCGGCCGCCGGCTTTCTCTTGCCCTGGGCCAGGAGGACCTTGCCCAACACGAGATGCGCACCCGACTGTTGGCGGGCGGTCCCTACCTCCAGAGCTTCCTTGGCGCTTCGAATCGCATCGTCGTAGTCGCCGTTGGTGAGGCTGTCGCGCGCCCGATCCAGGAGCCTGCCCGCCGCCGCGGATGAGGGGGCCGGCCGGACCTCCGGGAGGGGCTTTCGGGCGGCCGTCGGGCCGAGTTTCGCATGCGAAACTGGTCGAGGGGTCGGGCCGGGTGGCCGCGGTGGAGTTGGTTGGCCGACCGTCGCCGCCGCTGTGGCCGCCTTGGGTACCGTTGGGGAGCTGGTAGCTGGGGGTGTCGCGAGCTGCCCTGACTCGGCAGGAGCGGGCAGCAATGACGGGGCGCTCTTCGGTGCCGGCCGCAGGGCCCAGCCGGCGACGACGGCCAAGGGGATTGCGCCGAGGGCGTAGAGCCAGGGCCAGCGGCGAAGGGCCGACGGCCCAGCGTGATGTGGCCGAGCTGAGCGGCGCTTTCCGGACACTTCCGGCAGCAGCGGGCGTGCCTCGTCGAGGTCCTCTTGCAGGAGCCGCTGTTCCCGGGCGAGGTCGTAGCACCGTCCGATGAGCGTCGTGATCTGCTTCGTCGGGTCGGCCGACGCCGGCGCGACCTGGAGCAGCCCCGCAGCGAAGTCCTCGGCCGAGAGGAAGCGCTTGGCGGGGTCGCCGTCGACGGCACGGACGATGAGCCTCTCGAGGTCCGGTGGAATCGCCTCGCCGGTAGCGACGGATGACGGGGCGGGATGCGACTCCAGCTCCCCGAGTGCCGGGGGGCGGCCGACCAGGAGCTCCCAGAGCAAGACGCCGAGCGAGTAGATATCGGTTCGGGGATCGGCTTCGCCGCTAACGAGGACCTCGGGCGCCGTGTAGACCGCACGGCCGATGAACGCTCCGGTTGCCGTGAGCGACGCGTCGGTGGAGCGGCGGGCGATCCCGAAGTCGATCAGGCTGACCGCGCCTTCGAAGCTGATCATGACGTTGCTCGGAGCGATGTCGCGGTGAACAACGTCCCGCCGGTGCGCGTACGCCAGCGCGCTCGCGAGCCGCTCGCCGATGTGTGCCACCATGATGGGTGACAGGCGCTCCCCTACCCCGCCAGCCGCCGCACACAGCTGCGCGAGGGTCCTTCCCTCGATGTACTCCTGCGCGATGTACGGCTCACCCTCTTCCTCGCCGGCCCCGATCGTTTTGGCGATGCCGCTATAGGAAAGAGTCCGAGAGATCTCGGCTTCGCGCTGAAAGCGCTTCCGGCGGCTTTCATCCGAGAGGGTTTCGGGCGTGAGCCGCTTGATGACGCAGATCGCTTCTTCCCCGTGGGCCCGCGTGAGGGCCAGGCAGACGGTCCCCATCCCGCCGCTCCCGAGCGGCCGCATGAGGACGTAGGCGCCCCAGCGCCGGGGGAAATGCGCCATTCCCTACTGAGCCCCGCAGGTTGCGCTCATGGACCCACACGCTGTGACGTTGCATGTGCCGCCGATGTCCGGCGTTCCATTCCCGCTCGCGAGAACACCTGTGCCATAAATGGCCTTGGCGCACTCAAGCCCTGGGCCCTGGTTGTTCTGAATCGTGACCAGCTTCAGTGTTGTTGGCCCCGACGTCGGGAGCGAGTTCACGATGATCCCGCTCCAGCTCGCGGCGCCGAGCTGGGCGAGGGAATTATTGCTGACAGTCGAATTTTCGATGTCGAACGCCGCTCCATCGAGATAGATCCCGCCGCCCTGACAGCTGTTCACGACGACCCGTTCGAGGTTCAACGTCCCTCCAGTCGCTTCGATACAAATCGTCGCCGACGGCGAGAATTTCAGGTCGCGCAGGTACACCGTTCCGCTGTCCATCTTGAAACCAGGTGTGGTCGCGCTGGCGATAACAGCGGACTGCTGCCCGACAAACGTCGTTGCCGGCGCGCCCGACGAGCGCTGAAAGGTCCAGTCCGCCGCCGCAACCGTCCCACGAATCACCACCAGGGTCTTCGTCGAGCTCGCGGCGCCCGATACAGGTTCCAGAGAGCAGAATGGCGCCGCGGCGGTGCCGCTCCCTGGCGTCCCCGGACAAGTCGAGCTGTTCTGGACGTAGATCGTCTCCGCGTCCGTCGCGCAGTGGCCGTCGATCTCCGAGCGGCAGACACCGGGGTTGCCGGTCGCTCCCAGCTTCGCCGCGCACTGCGCGTCCGTCGTGCACGCCACGCAGGTGTGCGAAGTCGGATCGCAGATAGGCTTCGTCGCCGCGGCGGTGCAGTCCGCGCTGGTCCCGCACTCGACGCAGCTGCTGTTCAGGCACACGGGCGTCGCCCCGCCGCACGCGTTGCACGGGTTCATGTCGCGTCCCGCGTCCACCGTTCCCGCGCTCCCGCTCGCGCCGCCGCCAGCGGAGCCCGCAACTCCACCGGTACCCGCGCCTGCAGCTCCGGCGTGGCCCCCCGAACCCGCGCCTGCAGCTCCGCCCTCCCCTGCCCCGCCGTCAGCGGGACAGTTCGGACCGGCGCAAACGCACCACTGTGTCGCCGAATCACACGTCATTCCCGAGCCGCAGTCGCTGTTGCCGACGCAGCGACCACCTCCGGGCCCGCGCGTGGGCAACAAGCTGCACGAGCTCGAAAGGGTGACCAAGAAAGCAGCAAGGACTCCGAGACGCATCTAGAACCTCCCTCGTAGGAGCAAGCTCCCCAGACCAACAGCAACCTGCGGTCTCCGATTCGATTCCGCTCGCCACACGAGAAGCCCGCCGGCGACGACCCCGGCTGCGCCGAGCGTGGTCAGAACGATGCCCGGCGTCCGCGTGTCGTAGACAACGCAGACACCGGCGCAGTTGCCCGTGGGATGGCCGTCGAGCGCCCAGAACGAAATTCCCGTCGCCAGAGCGGCTACACCGACGCCGACGACAGACCAACCCACGATGCCCCCTACCCCACTCGACTGCGCTGCCGGCGGCACCGCAGACGGGGCCGCGGCAACCGGAGGCTTTACGGTAAGCGCGACGGCCGCCACCCTCTTCTGGATCGCAGCGCTCTCCGCCTCGAGCAACCGCGCGCTAGCCTGCTGAAACTTCGAGGTCAGCAGTGGAGCGGTGCAGAGCCCGTTCGGTGGCGCGCAGGAGATGAAAAAACCTCCCGGCGTCTTTTCCGCTTCGGCCTTCTCGTCCTCCTCGGTCCATCGCGCGATGACCGCCCCGTCATGCCAGAGCGCCGCCTGCAGGTCGGTGGCGACCACGCCGTCATCACTCGGCTTGAGCCAAGCCGTCAGGATGAGCGCGTAGTTGGCCGACGACGCCGCCGCCCCAGGTCCCACACACGTGAAGTCGTGGCAGGTGGCGCTGACAACGGGCTGCCAGCCGTGCTGGGTCACCGTGGCAGTGACCGCGTCCAGCATCTTCGGCCGCGCGTTCGCCTTCTCGAGCCCCGGCGTGAGACTGACGTCGTCCACGACGAGCACACGCTCCCCGGCCGCGGCCGAATTCGCCGTGGCAGCAATCAGGAGTGAGAGGAGAAGCGTGCCGAGATGGAACATGGAACTCACCCTTCGTCGATTGCAAGAATCAGACTGATGCACAGGCATGCGAATATGTGATGCCTCTGACATCAGAAGTCTCCTCGGTTCACCACCCTCCCCTACCCCACTGCCCAGGTTTCGCATGCGAAACTCGCTATCGCCTGGTGCCATTGGTCGCTCCGTTGCTGGGGAGTTTCTTGATGAGGACCGGGGGGCGCGAGCGAGCCAGGTCGTAGGTCATCTGCAGGTTCCCCCAAAACTCGGGCGACGTCCCGAGAGCGCCGGCCAGCATCCAAGCGGTCTCTGCGGTGACTCCCCTCTTCCCTTTCACGATCTCGTTCACCCGCGTGACTCTGATACCCAGCGCGTTGGCGAGGGCGGTCTGCGTGAGACCCCTCGGCACGAGGAAGTCCTCCATCAGGACCTCGCCGGGATGCGGTGGTAGTCGAGCAACGTTCATGGCGGCCTTTCGAAATCAGGTGTCTGAGGGAGCCCCCTCTTATACCCGGTTCCCGGGGAAACGGTAAGCGGATATGCCTCGCGCCCGTTCCCGGGCGCCAGTACCCCGTGCAACCGGCCCTGGCCGGGGCGTGGTTTCGCATGCGAAACCGGTGGGGCCGGGCGCCGCGCCGAATGCGCGTCAGGCGATGGGTTCAAGGTGCCAGCTCCCGTCGGCCTTCACCCCGAGAACCTCGTCGAAGCCGCTGATGCGTCGGCCGGCTGGATGTGATGGGTCCTTCGTCAGGTGAACGCAGACGTTGATGACCTGGGCGACGAAGGCGCGCGGCGCGGTGGGGATCACCTCCTCCAGCAGCTGGCAGATGCGGTCGAGCATTCCACGGGTGTCGTTCGCGTGGACCGTGCAGAGCCCCCCGGGGTGTCCCGTGTTCCAGGCTTTGACCAGCTCGAGCGCGGCGGCCCCTCCCCTCACCTCCCCCACGATGATCCGATCGGGCCGCGAACGGAGGGCGTCCATGATCGCCCGTTGCCAGCCGTAGACCGGCTCCTGCACGAAGATCTGGAGCTTGTTGCGAGCCGCGCACTGGAGCTCTCGCATGTCCTCGACGATGTAGAGCCGGTCGTCGGTCTGCTCGGCGATCTCGGCGAGGATGGCGTTGGTGAAGGTGCTCTTTCCGCTGCCAGTGGCGCCGCCAACGAGAATGTTTGCCCGGTCGCCCACGGCGCGCCGGATCTGGTCGGCCTGGCGGACGGAAAGGATTCCCCTGGCGACGTAGTCGTCGAGCGTGAAGACCTTGGTCGGCGGCTTCCGAATGGTGAAGATCGGCGCCTCGACGACGGGTGGAATCATGGCCTGGAGGCGCGTGTTCCAGCCAGGGATGAGAGCGGCGAGTGATGGCTTGGCGGCGCTTATCTCGGTGCCGATGGCGTCCGCGGCGAGGCCCAGCATCACCATGGCCTCGTCTTTGGTCATGAGGACGTCGGTGCAGACCATGGCGGAACCCATCCGTTCGACCCAGATCTTCCCGTCGGCGTTGAGGGCAATCTCGATGATGGTCTCGTCGTCGAGGAACGGGACGATGGCCCGCATCTGAAGCCGCAGTGCTTCGAGCCGGCGCGCTTCGGACTCATTCCGGCCGGTCATCGCCGCTCCCGTTCGCCAGGGCGCCCTGGGGCGCCTGGTCTTCATCGCGGTCCTCGGGCCCGAGGAGGTCGACGAGGAAGCGCTTGGGGCCGCCGAGCCGTTTGCGGACGAAGTCGGTCATCTCGGCAAAGCGCTTGAGAGCCGACTGCTGCGCGGCCTTTCTGTCGTCGGCCGTCAGCGCGGGGGTGTGAGCGAAATAGAGCTGAATGAAGGTCGCGGTGACCTCGCTCAGCACTTCCATCTCCCGATGCGCTCGCGCCTGTCGCCGCGTGATGCGGTCGAGACGCCGGAGGATGAGGGCGGTATCAGACGTCTTGTCGAGGTACTGGGCGAGGGCGGTGTTGATGACGGCACTGTCCTGGCTGCCGGTCTGAGCCGTGTACGCCTTCAGCCGTTTGTAGACCTCGGTCTGGAGGCGGGAGTGGACTGTCTGGCGGCCGCCGCGCCGGCGCGGCTTGAAGGGGGTCATCGTTGACCTCCGGTCTCGCATGCGAAACCAGACGGCGTCGCGAAGGCCCGAGGGGCGGCGGGTCGAAAGTTTCGCATGCGAAACTCGTCAGCTTGGCGTGGGTCGGGCAGGGGGAGGGGGCACCGAAGTTTCGCATGCGAAACTTCGCCCGCAGGGGAGGGAGGGGCCGCCCGAGTTTCGAAACCGGGGGGGCGGATCGGGTTCGAGACCGGCTGAAAGTTTCGCATGCGAAACTCAGATGGGGAGGTCGTCGTCCGACGACGGACCGGGTTGGGGGGAGGGCGCGGCGGGAGCCGCCGCGGCGGAATGGTGGTCGTTCTGGTAGAAAGCCTCGAACGCGCTGAGCGCGTCGGCCTCGAGCTCACCCGGTTTCGCATGCGAAATCGACTGGCCACCACCGCTCGCCGCAACGGGCTCGGCGGAATGAGGCGCGGAGTTGGACGGTGCGAGCTCGGCGGCGACGGAGATGCCCCCGGAAGGCGACGGCGCAGGGGGGAGGGGCGGGGGCGCCACCGGGGCCAGCTGCTCCCACGGCGAGGGCTCTCGGGTCCGGAGCAACTCGCCGCGCCGCTGTCGGGCGCTGTCCGGGGTGGGCTTGTCAGTCCGGTCTTTGAATCGGCTGTCTGCGTAGTACATGACCTTGCGCGCGCGATAGGGCGCCATGCCGGCCACGAAGAGGATGGCGTCCTCGAACGGCAGGCGTCCGACCTCGTCGGGCGTCAGAAGGGGGCGAGCGTGCTCCTGCTCGCTTTCGTTGACGCTCCGAAACCAGCCCCGGCCCGAAAAGCTCCGCTGGAGCTTCACGTGGGTCGCCTGGCCGACGAGGTCGCTGATCCGCTTCGCGGTCTTGTCGTCGTTCGCCGCGTACGTCATGCGGACGTGGCAGTTGTCGAGAATCGAGTTGTTCTGCCCGTAGGCCTCCTGCAGCTGGTTGAGGCTCTGGGCGATCAGCATCGCCTTGATGCCGTACCCGGCCAGGTAAGCGAGCTGCGTCTGGAAGAAGGCAAGCTTCCCCAGGGACGGGAACTCGTCGAGGAGCATGAGGAGCCGGTGCCGATAGTGGGGCTTGTCGCCAAACTCCATCTTCTCGGTCAGGCGCCGTCCGATCTGGTTGAGCAGCAGCCGAATGAGAGGCCGCGTGCGGTCGATGTCCGAGGGCGCGACGACGAGGTAGAGCGACACCGGGACGTCGGCGTTCATGAGGTCCGCAATCTGGAAGTCCGACGTCCGCGTGTTCTGGTCGATGAGCGGGTCGTTGTAGAGGTTCAGGCAGGTCTTCGCCGTGCTGACGATGCTGGCTAGCTCATTTTCGGATTTATCAATCATCTCTCTGGCATATTGCGCCACAACCGGGTGGGGCCCGCTCGGGAGATGCGGGGTCCTGAGCATCTTCTCGAAGGTGTCGTAAATGTCCATTTCCGGATTTGATAGGAAGCGCGCGACGGCCCCGAGAGACTTGTCCTTCTCGGCGTAGAGGACGTGGAGGATCGCGCCGACGAGCAGCGTGTGCGCCGACGCCTTCCAGTGGTCGCGCTTCTCGGAGCTGCCGTCCGGGTCGACGAGGATGTCGGCGATGTTCTGAACGTCCCTCACCTCCCCGTGGCCGGGACGGACCTCGAGGAGCGGGTTGAAGCGGATCGAATCGGGCGCCGTCGGCTCGAACCGCCAGCACCGCGAGAACTGCCGCCTGTAGCCGGCCGTGCGCGTCCAGAGCTCCTTCTTGATGTCGTAGACGAGGGCGGACGCCTTCCAGTTGAGAAGGGTGGGGATGACCGTCCCGATGCCCTTCCCGCTGCGCGTCGGCGCGAAGACCATCACATGCTCGGGGCCGCCGTGTGTGATCAGGCGGCCGGGCCGGAGCATCTCGTAGGCGCCCGGCTTGGCCAGGGCCCGGAAGGACGCGTTGTTGGTTTGGCAGAGGACTACGCCCTCACCAGTGAGCATGGCCGCGCGCTGGAGATCGGGGTCCGCTCCCCAGGCGGCCGACCCGTGAGCCGTGCTCACCGGTCGCCTCTTAGCCAGGTAGAGCAGCACACCGACGAGCGGGAGCCAGGGAACGAGGAAGGTCGTCCAGCCGATGATCTTGACGGTCCGGAAGATGGCCGGCGCGTAGGGCGCGAAGTCGGCGCTCCACCCGAGCCAGGACCACGGCGCGTAGAGGCGGAACGAGCCGAAGGCAAACGACTCCCCAAGGGCCTTCTGATAGCCGAGGCTGGACGCGGCGAACTGCGTGGCCGCACAGAATCCGACCGTCGTGACGAGGGTCGCGCTGAGTAGCGCTGCGATCAGGATGGGCTTGTTCTTCATGGCCTACTCCTCTCCTCTGCTCAGCCGGCGGGCCGGCCTCACCACTGCGCGCTTCGCCTGGTCGACCACCACCTCGACGTCCCGGCCTTCGAAGCGCCGGAGGTCGTTGCTCCACGGGACGAGGACGAGACGGTTGGTCTTCTCGTCGAGGACCTCGGCAAACGCGCGGCCGGAGGGCAGCGGAGGGCGGCTCTCGAGCTTCCCCCGGAAGGTCCCGGCGGTGTCGTCGAACCCAGCCCGCAGCTCGCCAGCGCGCCGGCGCCCGAAGAGCATGCGCTCGGTCGCCT
>DASZVW010000862.1:0-4002 GCA_035546895.1 Polyangia bacterium | reverse complement strand
GGCCGCCGCGCGCGACGGCGCCTCGGCCGGCGCGCTGGGCGGCCTGGCGGTGGCGCTGCTCGGCAAGATGACGGCGCTGTTCGCGCTGGTGTTCGTGGCGCTCCGGATCGCGCACCTGGCGGCGATGCCGTTCGGGCTGGGATTTTCGGTGCTGGTGGTCTCGATCCTGCTGGTGTCTTTCTCGGGTCGTGCGGTAGAAGCCGGGGCGAAAACGCCATGAGCCCGCACGCCACCTGGTTCGAGTTCATCCCCGGCTACCCGGCGCTGCACGACGCGCTCGCCGCGCTGCTGGGCCGGACCTGGACCTGGCAGATGTTCCAGACCACGCACTTCCAGCTCGATCACGTGCTGGGGGCGCTGGTGGTCTTCCTGTTCCTGCTGTTCGGCGCCAGCCGCTACGCCGCGGCCGTCAACGGCGCCGGCGACGGCGGCCTGGTCCCGCCGCCCAAGTTCGGGCTGCGCAACCTGTTCGAGACGCTGGCGGACACGATCTTCGATCTGATGGCCAGCGTGATGGGCGAGAAGGAGGCGCGCCGCTACCTGCCGCTCATCGGCACGCTGTTCTTCTTCATCCTGTTCGCCAACCTGCTGTCGCTCATCCCTGGCTTCCTGCCGCCGACCGACACGCTGAAGACCAACCTGATGCTCTCGCTGCTGGTCTTCCTCTTGACCCACGTGTTCGGCGTCAAGGCGCACGGCATCAAGTACTTCAAGCACTTCATGGGGCCGGTCTGGTGGCTGGCGCCGCTCATGATCCCGATCGAGATCGTCAGCCACCTGGCGCGCCCGGTGTCGCTCTCCATGCGTCTTCTGGGGAACATCGCCGCCGATCACGCGGTGGTGCTGGCCTTCTTCGCCATCATCCCTTTTCTCGTGCCCGTCCCCTTCCTGATCATGGGCGTGTTCGTCGCCGTGGTCCAAGCGGTCGTCTTCTCGCTGCTCTCGACCGTCTACATCGGCCAGGCCGTGGCGCACGAAGAGCATTAGAACGAAGACCCCGACCCTACCGAAAAGCCCCTAGCCCCCGAATCGATTTGCAGCTAAGGTCCGCACCCAAAAACAAACCGAGCAGGAGCCCGATCACCATGCGCCGCATCTCCAAGTCCTTCGCTTCCCTCTTCGCCCTCGGCGTCGCCGCCGCGGTCGTCCTCACCGCCAGCCCGGCGTTCGCGCAGGCGATGGACACCGCCCGCGCCGACCGCGACAAGTGGCTCGGCCTCGCCGCCGCGCTGGCCATCGGCCTGTCGGCCCTGGGCGGCGCCATCGGCCAGGGGCGCGCCGCCGGCTCGGCCCTGGAGGGGATCGCCCGCAACCCGCAGGCCTCGGGCAAGATCTTCGTGCCGATGATCGTCGGCCTGGCGCTCATCGAGTCGCTGGTCATCTACGGCCTCCTCATCGCCTTCCAGCTGTTCGGCAAGATCGGCTAACGCGCTCACTGCGCTCGCTTCGCGGAAGGGGCTTCGCCCCTCCCGCGGGCCCTCCCCCGACTAGAGCCGAGCCCAGATCTGCTCGGCATGTAAGTCTCCGGCGGGCAAAGCCCGCCTCCGATCAACTGGGATGAAGTAGGCTCTAGTCTTCATGGCGATTTCTTGCGGCATCGTCGGGTTGCCCAACGTGGGCAAGTCGACGCTCTTCAACGCGCTGTCGGCGGCGGGCGCCGCCGTGGCGAACTACCCGTTCTGCACCATCGAGCCGAACGTCGGCGTGGTGCCGGTCCCCGACCCGCGCCTCGACGCGCTGGTCGAGCTCTACCAGCCGAAGTCGGTGGTCGCCGCGACGGTGAACTTCGTCGACATCGCCGGCCTCGTGCGCGGGGCCTCCAAGGGCGAGGGGCTGGGGAACCAGTTCCTGGCCAACATCCGCGAGACCGACGCCATCGCCCACGTCGTCCGCTGCTTCGAGGACGACAACGTCATCCACGTCGAGGGGCGCGTCGACCCGGTCGCCGACGTGGGGACCATCGACACCGAGCTCTGCCTCAAGGACCTGGAGACCGTCGACAAGCGGATCGACCGGGCCAAGAAGGCGCTCAAGGGTCCGGCGCCCAAGGAGGAGAAGGTCGTCCTCGAGCTGTGCGAGAAGCTCAAGGCGGGGCTCGACGCCGGCAAGCCGGCGCGCGCGCAGGGGCTCGACGCCGAGGCGCAGGCGTTGCTGCGCGACCTCGGCCTCCTGACGCTGAAGAAGGTCTTCTACGTCGCCAACGTGGCCGAGAAGCAGCTGGCGTCCGCCGACGGCGACAAGTACGTCTCGGCGCTGCGCCGGCACGCCGAGACCGAAGGCGCGCCGGTGGTGGTCATCTGCGCCGCCGCCGAGGCGGAGATCGCCGGCCTCGACGCCGCCGACCGCCCGGCCTTCCTCGAGAGCCTGGGCCTCAAGGAGCCGGGCCTGCACGCCGTGGCGCGCACCGCCTACAAGATCCTCGACCTCATCACCTTCCTGACCGCCGGCCCCGACGAGTGCCGCGCCTGGACCGTCAAGCGCGGCGCCAGGGCCCCGCAGGCCGCCGGCGTCATCCACACCGACTTCGAGCGCGGCTTCATCAAGGCCGAGGTCATCTGGTGGGAGGACCTCGTCAAGCTCGGCTCCGAGGCCGCCTGCCGCGCCAACGCCAAGCTGCAGCTCGAGGGCAAGGACTACGTCGTCCGCGACGGCGACGTCATCCACTTCAAGTTCAACGTCTGAGCCCTAGCGCTTCCGCCGAAGCCGAGCGGCATCAGCCAGGTCCTTCGCCCTGCCCGTCGCTTCCTTGTTCTTGAGCAACGCCTCTCGACCGATGAAGCCGACCGTTCGCCCCTCCACTTCGCCCGACACGCGGGAGGCCCAAGCTTCATCGAAGGTGACCCCCGAAATCTGCGTCAGAACGTCGATGCGCCGAGGCGGCAGCCCGATCTGGTCGACATTCCCCGGCCGCGCGAAATCGGCCGACGTCACGCCGGCCGAGGCGAGCGGCGCACCGAAGCTTGCCAGCGCGCCAAAGACACGATCGGCGTTGCTCGGATCGGCGCGTACGAACAGATCGATGTCACCGCTGGCCCGCGGGGCTCCGTGAAACGAGAGCGCGTAGGCGCCCACCACGACGAATTCGACCCCGCCGTCGACGAAGAAGACCAGCAGGTCGCGAAAGTCTTCATTGAGCCCTTCGAGAGTCACTCGTCCTCGGGCCGAGCCTCGCCGGGCCTGAAAAGTCGTGTCGGTGTCTCGGCACGCGCGTAGGTTGGGATCTCCCGTCCGGCCAAACGCCACGCCTCGACCGCCAGCGGCCACATCATGGCGATTCGCTCGGACGCCGTCGTCGTGGCTGAGAGATCGTCCGCTGGCTCTTGGCCGAGAACGAACCGCGCCACCGGCCACCGCGATCGCTCGTAGGCGCGGAGCGCCATGGCGACGATCTCGTGCTTCGGGGACACCACCATCTTATTTTACCGCTAGAACTTCGACGTCACGGCCATGAAGGTCATCTTGTCGTTGGTCTCGCGCAGGCGCGACGACAGCGTGCGGACGAACGACCAGAGGAGATCGTAGGCCAGGTCGCGATCGACGAACAGGAGGTCCTCCATGTCCTCCTTGCGGATCACGAACAGGCGGCAGGCCTCGTGCGCGCGGGCGTCGGCGCTGCGCGGGAAGTCGTCGATGAGCGCCATCTCGCCGAAGTGGGTGCCGGCGCGCAGGATGGCCAGCGCCTCCTCGCCCATCCCCGGCACCTGCCGCCCGATGCGCACGGCGCCCGAGAGGAGCAGGTACATCTTGTCCCCCTGGGCCCCCTCCTTGAAGATCACCGCGCCCGAGGGGTAGTCCTCCTCGATGCCCAGCGCGGCGATCCGGCGCAGGTAGCTCGGCTGCAGGCCGGCGAAGAGGCTGATCTTGGACAGCAGCTCGACCGCCTTCTCGGGCGGGATGGCGGCCCGCGAGGCCGGCGCGGCCGCCGGTTCGCCGGGGGTGGCCCCGATGGCCGAGGCGCTCACGCCCGAGGCCTCGGTCAGCTCGAAGTCCGGCTCGGCGTCG
>DASZVW010000861.1:0-11286 GCA_035546895.1 Polyangia bacterium | reverse complement strand
CTGATCGAGCAAGCCGGCGATCTGCCCCGCCAGCCGCGACCCCAGCCAGGCGGTCGAGCCGCCCGCCAGCGCCAGCAGGAGGAGCACCACCAGGAGCAGGCCGAGCCAGTACGGCAGCCGGACCGTCCGGGTCAGCCAGCGGGCGCACCCGTTCAAGAAGATCGCGAACAGCACGCCGGCGAACAGGAGCAGCAGCACCGTCGCGGCGCGGCCGACCAGCACCAGCGCGACGGCGGCCACCGCGCCGAAGAGGAACACCCGCAGCAGGCGCCGCGAGAAGGCGGACGGGACGCGGGGCGCCGCGCCAGGCGCGTCGGGGGCCGGTGGGCGCACGGGGCCTTCAGATCGGGGCCGGCTCCTCCGTCTCCTCGAGGATGTGCGAGCGGGGCTCGCCGCGGCGGAGCTCGGTCTCGAGCTCGGTCATCCGCTGGCCGAGCTCGCGCAGGTCGTCGGCGCCGAACAGCCGGCGGACGATCGGGAAGAGGTCGTGCTCCTCCTCGATGACGTGCTCCTCGACCAGGCCCGCCAGCTCCTCCAGCTCGCCGCGGGCGTCGCCGTCGGGCGGCGTCTCCATCAGCGTGGCCAGCACCCGCTTCGCCTCCAGGTGCTCCTCCACCGAGTCCTCCAGGATCCCCTCGGTCTCGGCGCGCATGACCGCCGGGTAGAAGAGCTGCTCCTCGATCGCGGTGTGCACGGCCAGCGCGTCGGCCAGCTCGCCGAACAGGCGGCGGTGCTCGGCGCTCCCCGGCCGCTCCTCGCCCAGCTCGCCGAACATTCGCTCCACCTCGCGGTGCTGGGCGGTCAGCAGGTCGACGGCGTCGTCGTCGGCCTCGTCCCGCGCCGCGCTGGGTCCGCGCGCCGGCCCGCCGCCGTCGAGCCCCACCGTCGAGCGCGAGACCAGCTTGTTGAACCGGCTGGTCTGCCCGCCGCGGGTGCGGTCCTGGTAGATGAACGCCAGCCGGTCGCGATCGAACCAGGCGAAGAACTGGTCCCAGGCGATCTGTTCCAGCTTCCCCTCGCCGGAATACCCCGGGAAGTCGACCCGGAGGATCCCGGGATCCGCCGGGCCCCCGGTGGCCTTGACGCGGGCCGGACGGCCGCCCCGCTCCTCGATCCATCTCCGAATGGTGGCGTGGTCGATCGTCGTCTTGGCCATCCCGTCCCCCTTGCTCCAGAGCGTAGTGACGCTGCCCGCGGTCCCAATAGGGGAAACCTCCTGACGGGGACGTCAGGGGGCGGTGGGCATCGAGGCCGGCTCGGCCAGCACTTCGCGCGCCGAGAAGCGCTCGACGGCCCGGCGGACGAACAGCAGGTGCTCCTCCTCCTCGTGCAGGCGCTTCTTGAAGGCGCGCTTCGCCTTGTTGTCGTCGGCGTCGTCGGCCAGCTGCACCAGGAGGTCCCACCCGGCGTTGTCGACCAGCTCGGCCGCCAGCAGGGCGTGGAACAGCTCGGGGAGCGCCGAGCGGTCGTCGAAGATCACCTTCTCGATCCCCTGCGACTCGGTCTCCACCAGCCGCCCCTTCTCGGTCTGCGCGTGGGCGTCGCCGCCCAGCGAGCGGATCTGCTCCTCCAGCCACTCCTCGTGCTCCTTTTCCTGGTCCCGGTGCTCGATCATCTGGTCGAGCATCTTCGCGACCGCCGCCTCGTTCGAGGCACGCATCCGCTCGATGATGCGGTCGTAGAGACGCACCCCCGAGCGCTCGAACGTCAGGCGCTCGGTGAGCACGTCGATGACCCGGTCTCGGTTCTTCTGCGCGAGCTCCTCCATGACCATCCTCCTTCGCTGCTGCTTACGGGTCAGGGTGTACATCGATCGCTTGACCGGAAGTCGACGCGCGCGCCGCCACGGCCCCGCTCGCTTGGCCGGCGCGCGTGCTTACGTTCGTCCGCAGATACGGCGGTCGGCGCCGCGGCGCTGCTCTGGTCGCGCTGGCGGCCGCTTCACGGTCGGTTTGCCGGCCGCCCGCACACCCACCAACGAGGAGCGCATCATGAACGGATCAGATCGGCCTCTGGCTCTGGTGACCGGTGCCTCGTCGGGGATCGGCCTCCACCTGGCGAAGCAGTGCGCCGCGCACGGGTTCGATCTCCTGATCGCGGCCGACGAGCCGGCGATCGTGGCGGCCGCCGACTCGCTGCGCGCGCCGGGCTGCCAGGTCACGCCGCTGGAGGTCGACCTGGCCACCACCGAGGGGGTCGATCGGCTCTACGAGGCGGCGGGCGGGCGCGCGGTGGACGCGCTGCTGGCCAACGCCGGCCGCGGCCTGGGTGACGCCTTCCTGAACCAGGGCTTCGCCGACGTCCGCCGGGTCATCGACACCAACATCACCGGCACGCTCTACCTGGTCCAGAAGGTCGGCCGCGACATGGTGAACCGCCGGCAGGGGCGGATCCTGATCACCGGCTCCATCGCCGGCTTCATGCCGGGGACGTTCCAGGCGGTCTACAACGGGACCAAGGCGTTCCTCGATTCGTTCGCCTACGCGCTGCGCGCCGAGGTCGCGGACGCGGGGGTGACCGTCACCTGCCTCATCCCCGGGCCGACCGACACCGAGTTCTTCGCGCGGGCCGACATGCTCGACACCAAGCTGGGGAGCGGCAAGAAGCAGCCGCCCGAGGAGGTGGCCGAGGCCGGCTTCGAGGCGATGATGAAGGGGGAGAGCGACGTGGTGACCGGGTGGGGCAACAAGCTGCGGGCGGCGCTGTCGCACCTCATGCCGTCGGAGGCCCTGGCGGCGGCGCACCGCAAGATGGCCGCGCCGGGCAGCGGCCAGCACGGCTGACGGTCGGCCGCGACGGCGATCACCGGACCTCGCAGGTGTCTGGGCCACGCGACTCCTATATAGTGGACGCGTGATTGAACGCCGCCTGTGGCCCATCGTCCCGCCGGTGCTGCTCATCTGGATCGGTCTGGCGCTGACGGCGCCCCGGGTGGCGCAAGCCAGGAAATACACCCTCGACGAGCTGCTGGAGATGGCGCGCCAGCAGAACCCGGGCATCCACGCCGCCGCCGACGCCACCGCGGCGATGCAGGCGCAGCTGACGGAGGCGCACCGCAACTGGTACCCGCAGGGGGACTTCACGTCCTTCGTGGTCCCCGTGCCGCGGGTCATCTGTCAGGGTCCCACCAACCCAATGGGTCCGATGGGTCCGGGCGGCGAAGGGGACTGCGTCACCACCAACGCGAGCCCCTCGCACAGCGCGCTCACCTACCTCACGCAGTTCGCGGGGGCCTGGTCGCGCACCGACCTCAAGCTGGTGCAGCCGATCTTCGACTTCGGGAAGATCCACGCCGGCGTCGTGGCGGCCGAGGCGGGCGTGGCGGCCACCGAGGGGAAGGCGCAGGGGACCCGCGCGGAGGTCGAGCTCAACGTGCGGCGCGCCTACTGGGGGCTCAAGCTGGCCCGCGAGGTGCGCGACATGCTCGAGGAGGGGGAGGGGTACCTCGACAGCGCGCAGAAGAAGATCGAGAAAGACCTGGCCGAGGGGAGCGGCAACGCCACGGTCACCGACCGGCTGCGGCTGCGCACCGTGCGCACCGAGGTCGCGGTGCGGCTCTCGGAGGCCCAGCGCCAGGAGGAGGTCGCGCGCAGCGGGTTGCGCGCGCTGCTCGGCCCCGGGGCGCCCGCGGATCTGGACGTCGACGACGCCGACTTCGAGCCGCTGGAGGTCGCCGCGCGTCCGATCGGCTACTACGAGGAGCAGGCGCGCCTCTCGCGTCCCGAGGTGCACGCGCTCGACTTCGCGGTCAAGGCCAAGCGCGCGCTGGCGGACCTCGAGCACCGCAAGCTCTACCCGGATCTGGTCCTCATCGGCACCGCCTCGCTGGCCTACGCGCCCACCATCGACTCCCCCCAGAACGCATTCGCCAACAACCCCTTCAACGGCATCGGCGCCGGCCTGGCGGCCGCGGTGCGGCTGCCGCTCGACTTCGGGCCCAAGCTGGCGCGCGGCGACCGGACGCGGGCCGAAGCGGCGGAGATCGAGGCCCACCGGCAAGAGGCGCTGGGCGGGATCGACTTCGAGGTCCGCAAGGCCTACCTGGAGCTGTCGGAGGCCCAATCGCGCCTGACCGAGGTCACCAAGGGCGAGAAGGCCGGCAAGGCCTGGGTGGCCGCGGTGACCCAGAACTTCGCGGTCGGCCTGGCCGACGCCCGCGACCTCTCGGACGCGCTCCAGCAGTCGTTCAAGATGCGGACCTTCGCGCTGCAGGCGATCTACGACCTCAACGTGTCGGCCGCGGCGCTGTCGCGCGCCACCGGCACCTCCGTCCCTTGACCTCACCCGCGCCGGAGCGCCGGCCCGGGGAGCGGAAAGCTGAGCATGAAGACGCAGCCCTTGCCGGGGAGGTTCGAGACCTGAACCGTCCCCTGGTGGGCCTCCACGGCGTCCTTGGCGATCGCCAGCCCGAGGCCGAAGCCGGTGCGGTCGTTCCCGCGCTGCACGAAGGGGGTGAAGAGCTCCTCGGTCTTCCCTTCGGGCAGGCCGCCGCACTCGTCCTCGACCTCCACGCTGGCCACCTGCTCGCCGGCGCGGACGCGCACCTCGATCCGCCCCCCCTCGCGGGTGTACTTCACCGCGTTCCGCATCAGGTTGCTGATCGCGGAGCGCACCAGGCGCCGGTCGGCCTGGACGCGCGCGTCGCCGTCGAGCGCCACGGTCAGGCGCTTCGCCTCGGCGTCGGCGGCCATCTCGCTGCGGGCGTCCTCGACGATCGCCCCCAGCGAGACCTCCGCCAGCTCGAGCTCGCGGTCCTCGCTGGCCCGGCGGGCCTGGACGCTGACCAGCGAGCTGTCGACCAGCCGCTGCAGGATCGCCAGGTTGCGGACCAGGCGTTGGACCGCCACGTCTTGGTCGCCGCCGGCGCGGCGGCGCAGGGTCTGGGCGGCCAGCAGCGCCGAGCCGAGCGGGTTGCGGAGCTCGTGCGCGATGAAGCCGAAGTGCTGGCGGCTCTGGCGCTCGAGCGCCTGATCGCGCTCGCGCGCGAACTGCACCGCCGCGCTCTCCACCCCCGCGTTGAAGACGGTGAGGACGATCCGGAGCTGGTCGACGTCGAGCGAGAGCTGCCGCTCGTGGAAGAGATCGAGCAGGCAGTTCTGCAGGAGCGCGTACTCGCGGATCACCGTCCCCATGTTGAACCCCACCTTGAACCGTTCGGCGCCGTGGCTGATGCCGATGGCGCGCGTGCGGGCGATGGCCGCGTCGGAGGGGCTGCTCTCGCCCGCCTCCAGCCGCGCGATCAGCTCGTCGATGAATCCGGGGAGGCTGTCGAGGATCTGCTCGGTGGGCGCGAACGTCGGATCGAGCGTCCCGCGGACCCGCTCCCGCCAGCGAGCGATGAGATTCGTCTTCTCCGCCGCGATCACGGCGGCCATGGATTCCGCGCCCATCTCGGAAATCTGGATCCGGGTGCCGCCGGCGGCAGAGCGCCGCCGCTCAATCGTCGGCCGGCGCGCGCGGCCGCCGGTGGCGGGCGTTCATCGATCCGGGTTCGAGGCCTGGCGACAGCGGCACCCCGAAGTCCTCCAGGATCCCCCGGATCGCCGGCCGGTGGTCGCGGATGACGGCCTCCAGTCGCCGGAGCAGCGCGGTGTCCCCGTGCCGGACCGCCATGGCGATGTCGAAGGAGAGGGGGAGATCGCGCCCGTCGGCCGACGGCGAGACGGGCGTGACCCGCAGCGCGGGCTGCTTCTCCTTGGCGTACCAGCCGGCGAGCGGGCCCCAGACCACGGCGACGTCGACGGTCCCGGCCGCCACCGCGTCGCCGATGGGGCCGAGCGGGTCCGGCTTGCCGTAGTCGCCGTAGACCGGGAACCCCACCACGTTGGCCGCCAGCCCGCGCCGCCCCAGCGCCGCCGCGGGCGGCGCGTTGGCGTAGTCGTCGCCGATCACCTGGACGCCCACGCGCAGGCCCCGCAGCCGCGGATCGTCGAGCGAGCGGACGACCGGGTGGTCGCGGCGGGTGAGGAAGACGTAGCTCGAGCGGTAGTACGGCGTGGTGGTCGCCGCCCGCCCGTAGCCGGCCGGCGCCTCCATCATCACGTCGCACCGGCCCGCGCCGAGCGTCTCGCGGACGAACCCGCGCCGCTGCGGCCGCCAGGTGTACTGCAGCCGGGCGCCCAGCGCGTCGGCGACCAGGTGCGCGAGCCGGTTGTCGATCCCCTCGTCGCGATCGTCGGAGAACGGCATGTTGTTGGGATCGGCGCAGACGCGCAGGACGCGCGGGACGCCCGCCGGCGCGGCGGCGACGGTCGGGCCGGGCGCCGCGGCGACCGGCGCCGCCCAGGCCAGCGCGAAGGCGGCGGTCCGGGCGAGCGGGCGCCGCATCGTCTAGTAGCCCTCCGCCGGCGGCTCCTCGCCGATCTTCTTGTTGTTGCGCCAGGTGTTCTTGCAGAGCGGGTGCGCGAAGATCGAAGGGCCGTCGGTCTTGGTGAACCAGATGTCGTCGGCCAGCGCGCCGCCGGGCGGGTTGAGCCCCGCCTTGTCGCGCATCCGCTTGGCGATCTCGTGATCGGCGCAGGCGGTGTCGCCGCTGGCCCCCAGCCCGCCGACCCGCGTCTTCCCCTTATAGAGGGGGAGGCCGCCCCCGAACACGATGGTGCCGCCGCACAGCTTGGGCCCCTTGTCCTTGTTGGCCGGCGTCTGCAGGCAGGCGGGGTTGAAGGCGTTGGGGCCGGCGGCGCCGTAGAGCGAGTGCCCCGGCTGGGCCATGGTGTAGAGCCGCGCGGTCGACAGCGGCGCCATGTCGGTGCTGAAGGCATTGGCGGTGTAGGCCTTGGCCTTGGCGATCGCCTGGCTGCCGGGCCAGGCCGCGTTCGGATCGTCGGTGGAGACGGCCACCGCGCAGAGCTGCCCGGCGCGATCGACGACCGCCGCCCATTCGCTGTGCCCGCCGTCGAGGCCGCCGGCCTCCCCGGCGGCGGCCGCCTCCTTGAGCAGCCGCTTGAGGTCGGCGGCGGACGGCAGCCCTTTGCACCCACCGCCGGCGCGCTGGCCCGGCGACTCCCCCTTGTCGGCGCTGGCGCCCGGCTGCGTCTCGGCGGGGCCGCTCTTGGCGCGGGCGACGGCCGCCGCCAGCGCCGCCGCGCCCACCACCATGGCGCCGAGCGCCACCCGCCGGGCCCATCGGAGTCGATTCGCTTCCGCGTGCGTCATCTGAGGTCCTCCAGGTAGGCGATGAGGTCGTGGAGATCGGGGCCGGAGAGCTCCGCCAGCGCCGGCATCTGCGTCCCCGGCTTGAGCGACGGCGCGTCGACCACCCAGGCGTGCAGCGTGGCCAGGTCCTTGGGGAGCCAGGCCGCCGCGATGGTGCCGCGCGCGCCGATGTGCGTGAGGTTGGGGCCGACGGTGGCCAGCGCGCGCGTGCCGGCGACGGTGTGACAGACGGGGCAGGCGCCGTTCATGAACACGCCGGCGCCGCGCGCCGCCTCCTCGGTCGAGGGGGCCGCCGCCGGGCTGCGCTGGTGCGCCAGCCAGCGCGCGAAGTCGGCGGGGGACTCGGCGATCACGCGGAAGCGCATCCCCGCGTGCTGGAGGCCGCAGAACTCGGCGCAGGCGCCCTCGTAGGTCCCGGGCTCGGCGACGCTGATCTCCAGGTGGTTCACCACGCCGGGGACGAGATCGATCTTGCCGTGCAGCCGCGGCGCCCAGAACGAGTGGATCACGTCCGCGCTGGCGAGCTCGAGCTCCATCGGCTGATCGACCGGAACGTGGATCTCGTTGGCGGTCTTGAAGTGCTGGGGCAGGTCGCCGAGCAGGTACTCGACCTCCCACCACCAGCGGTGCCCGACCACCCGGATCTGCGCGGGCGGGTGGTCCTGGTGGTTCATCGGGAAGGCGGTCAGCGTCCCCACGGTGGCGACGTAGGCCGCCGTGAAGGCGACGCCCGGGATCACCAGCCCGCCCACGATCACCCAGCGCATCCCGCCGCCGGCGCCGACGGGGGCGTGCTCGGCGAAGCTGCCGGTCCGGCGCGCCGCCACCCAGGCGAGCAGGGCGGTCATGATCGCCGAGGCCGCCAGGCAGACGAGCAGGATCGGCCAGCCGAGCTCGGCCAGGATCCGCGCCGGCGGTCCGGCCGGCGACAGCACGGAGCGCTGCCAGCTGCAGCCGCCGAGGAGCACCGCGGCCGGCAGCGCGAGGCGGGCGCGGCTCACCGGGGGGCCTCGGGCTCGTCGGGGGTGCGGAGCGAGGCGACGTAGGCGGCCAGCTCCCAGATCTGCTTCTCGTCGAGCCGCGCCCCCCAGGCGGGCATCCCCTGGCCGCGCCCCTGGGCGATGGAGTTGAAGACCCGGTCGGGCGTCGAGCCGTAGCGCCAGCTCGGATCGCGCAGGCTCGGCCCCATGCCGCCCCCGGCGCGGCCGCCGTGGCAGCCGGCGCAGTTGTAGCGGACGAACAGCTCCCGCCCCTGGACCCGCGCCTCGGGATCGTCGCCCAGCGGGTTGGCCACCGGCGCCAGATCGCCCGGCCCGGGGATCGGCCCCAGCGGCTGGTTGACGACCGAGCGGTTCGGCCCCCGCTCGGTCCCGACGGTGGCCGCCCCCTCGGCCGCGCTCTCCTCGGTCCGCGCGCAGCCGGCGGCCACGGTGGCGGCGATCGACAGCGCCCAGAAGATCCTGTTCATCGCCATCTCCCTCGCCTTCACAGCCCGAACACGTAGACCGTGTCGCCGAGGCCGGTCACCTTCTTGATGTCGGTCATGGCGCCGACCACGCCCAGCGCGGCGTAGGGGTCGTCGGCGGAGACGTCGGGCGAGGCGACCGCCCCCATCCAGCCGCCCACGCCGGAGTAGATGACCACGTACTGCTTGCCGTCGGCGCCGAGGTAGGTGATGGGGTCGCCGACGATGCCCGAGCCGGTGTGGAACTGGTACAGCACCGTCCCGGTGCGCGCGTCGACAGCCCGGAAGTAGCCGTCCATGGTGCCGTAGAAGACCAGGTTGCCGGCGGTGGCCAGCACGCCGCTCATCACCGGCAGCTTGTCCTCGCGGATCCCCCACACCTTCTTGCCGCGGATCGGATCCCAGGCCACCAGCTCGCCCTGGAAGCCGCCCGGCCCGGGGTACATCTTCACGTCGGCGCCCAGGTAGGGGGTGCCGGCGATGTAGTTGGCCTCGATCCCCTCGTAGCTCATGCAGGTGTTGTGGGCCGGGATGTAGAGCAGCCCGGTGAGCGGCGAGAACGCCGAGGGGACGAACTCCTTGCCGCCCGTCGACGACGGGCAGATGTCCTTCACCACCTGCCCGAGCCGGGTGTGCTTGCCGGGGTCCTCGTCGGGCAGGCCGGTCTTGAGGTCGTAGCCGCTCGCCCAGTTGGTGGAGTCGACGAACTTGTCCGCCGAGAGCAGCTCGCCGGTGCCGCGATCGAGCACGAACATGAACCCGGTGCGCCCGGGGTGGAGCAGCAGCTTCCGCTTCGGCTGCCCCTTCCAGTCCATGTCGACGAGGACGTTCTCCATGATCTCGTCGTAGTCGTGGTGGTCGTGGGGAACGAGCTGGTACGCCCAGACCACGTGCCCGTCCTCGGGGCGGCGGGCGATGATCGAGCAGGACCACTTGTTCTCGCCCGGGCGCAGGTCCGGGTTCCAGACGCCGGGGTTGCCGGTGCCGTAGTAGATGAGATCGAGCTCCGGGTCGTAGGAGATCCAGCCCCAGACAGTCCCGCCTCCCAGCTTCCACTGCTGGGCGGGCCAGGTGGAGGTCCCCTGATCGGGCGCGCGGTCCTTGGCGTAGAACGGGTGGAACTCGCTGCCGATGAGGACGTCCTTGTCCGGCCCGGTGCTGTAGCCACGCCAGACCTCCTTGCCGGTCTCGAGGTCCAGCGCCGCCAGCCAGCCGCGCACGCCGAGCTCGCCGCCCGAGACGCCGACCAGCACCTTGTCCTTCACCACCAGCGCCGCCATGGTGGTGGTCTCGCCGATGTCGATGTCGCCGACCTTGGTGCGCCAGACCTCCTTGCCGGTCCGGGCGTCGACGGCCACCGTCTCGGCGTCCAGCAGGTTGTAGATGATCTTGCCGTCGGCGTAGGAGGCGCCGCGGTTGACGACGTCGCAGCAGGCGATCCCCACCGCGCGCGGATCGGGGTGCGGCTGGTAGATGAACTTCACCGCGCCCGAGGGCTTGGTCAGGTCGATGGCGATGAGGTTGTTGGGGTAGGGGGTCACGATGTACATCGTCTGGTCGACGATCACCGGCTGCCCCTCGTGGCCGTGGGGGACGCCGGTCGACACCGCGGTCACCACCCGCAGGTTGCCGACGTTGTCGGGCTTGAGCTGGGCAAGCGGGCTGAAGCGCGTGTTGGCGTAGTCGCCGGCCGGCAGCCGCCAGTCGCCGTTCGGCAGCGGCGAGACCAGGTGGATCCCCGGCAGCGTCCCCGGCAGGTCGGTCACCGCGCCGACGCGCTCGGTGGGGAGGACGGGCGGCTCGCCGCCGTGGCAGCCGAGCCCGAGGAGGGCCGACCAGAGCAGCAGCGAAGGGGCGAGGGGTCGGGTCATCGGGGCTCTCCTAGCGGAGCGTGTAGAGGTAGGCCGCCACGTTCCGGGCCTCGTCCTCGCCGAGCCCCAGCGTCGGCATGGCGGTGCGGGGAGCGAGGTGGCGCGGGTTCCGGATCCAGGCGATCAGGTTGGCGGGCGTGTTGGGGACCGTCCCGGCGATGAAGCTCAGACGCGAGAAACCTTCGAGCGACGGGCCGATCACGCCGGCGGCGCCGGTCACGTGCGGCACCTGGTGGCAGGCGCCGCAGTGGCGCGCCCGGATCGCCGCCCGCCCGGCCGCCGGGTCGCCGCCGGTCGCGCTGGTGTACCCGCTCGGCGCGCCGCCCCCGCGGCAGCCGGCGAGCAGCGCCGCGGCGGCGACGGAGACCAGGCCCGGGCGGAGGCTCATCGCGCCTCTCCGCAGGCGTGCAGCACGATCGCCGGCAGCCCGGACATGAGCAGCCCGAGCGTGAGCGCGACGCCGACCACCAGCCCGGCGAGGGCGATGAACCGCTTCCGCTCCACGACCTCGGCGGCGGCCCGAACTCCCGCCCTCGCCTGTTCGTTCCGGCGCGCGCGGTCGGCGGCCACCAGCGCGCCGACGGAGCCGACCATGGCGGCGAGGGTGATGGCCACGACCAGCCCCCGGGCGGCGGCGAGCGAGAGCGGCGGCGCGGCGGCCGGACAGGCGCGGCCGGTCACGTACCAGGCGGCCGCGCCCTGGACCATCCAGCAGAGCGGCGCCAGCGCCAGCCAGGTCCATCCCGCCCGGACCGTCACCGCGCCCACCTCGGCCACAGATAGAGGAGCAGGACC
>DASZVW010000860.1:0-2481 GCA_035546895.1 Polyangia bacterium | reverse complement strand
GATCGCCGCTGCCCGGCCGCCGCGCCGCGCTGCGGGGGCGGACGATCCGTGCGCGCGCGGCTTGACGGCCCGCCGCGCGCCGCGTATATCATCATATTCGAATTTGCGGATTGACTAGATCGCCGGACGCGCCATGAACCTCGGCCAGTACACCGACACGCTCGCCCTCCTGGCGGACGAGAACCGCATGCGGCTCTGCGCGCTCTTGCGCGACCAGGAGCTCTGCGTGACCGACCTGGTGAAGGTCACCGGGATCGCGCAGTCGCGGGTGTCGACGCACCTCGGGCGGCTGCGCGAGGCGGGGTTCGTCCGCGACCGCCGGCAGGGGCCGCAGTCGTTCTACGCGCTCGAGACCGGGTCGCTGCCGGTCACGGTGCGCGCCTGCCTCGACGAGGCGGTGGGCTCCGGCGATCCGACGCTGGAGGGCGACCGGAAGCGGCTCAAGGCGCTGGAGGCCGAGCGGCGCGGCCACGGCGGCGAGGCGCTGGCGGACGACCTCGGGCGGGACTACTCGCCGGGGCGGACCTGGCAGTCGCTGGTGGCGGGGACGGCGGCGCTGCTCAAGCTGGGCGACGTGCTCGACGTCGGCTCGGGGGACGGCGCCGCGGCGGCCACCATCGCCCCCTACTGCCGGTCGCTGACCTGCATCGACACCAGCGCGCGCCTGATCGAAGCCGCGCGGGCCCGCCTCGATCGGTTCGACAACGTGCGCGCGCAGGTCGCCGACGCGCACGAGCTGCCGTTCGCCGACGCCTCCTTCGACGCGGTGCTGGTCTTCCACACGCTGACCTACGCCGAGCGGCCGGCCCGCGTGGTCGCCGAGTGCGCGCGCGTGCTGCGGCCGGCCGGCCGGCTGGTGGTCCTCTGCCTCGACGAGCACCGGCAGTCGGAGGTGACCGCCCGCTACGGCGAGCGCCACCCGGGGTTCTCGCCGCGCGCGGTGCGCGCGATGCTGTCGCGCGCCGGCCTCTCGGTCGTCTCGGCCAAGGTCGCCTCGCGCGAGGTCAGGCGCCCGGACCTGCAGGTGGTCCTGGCGGCCGCCGACAAGCCGGCCGGCAGCCGGGAAGCGTGACGCCGACATGAGACACCAACACCACGACCACCCGCTGGCCCGGCTCCTCCGCAAGCGCATCGCCATCATCGACGGCGCGATGGGGACCACCATCCGCACCTACGGGATGAAGGAGGCGGACATCCGCGGCGCGCGCTTCCAGGACGCCCGCAAGGACCTGCTCAACAACGGCGACCTCTTCTCGCTCACCCAGCCGGCGATGATCGGCGACATCCACCGGCGTTTTCTCGAAGCGGGCGCCGACATCATCGAGACCAACACCTTCGGCGCCACCAGCATCGCGCAGAGCGAGTTCTTCGTCGACGATCCGCGCGAGCACGGCGGCCGCAAGGACCCCGCCTTCTACCAGAAGGTGATCGAGGACCCGTTCCTCAAGGGTCTGGCCTGGGAGATCAACGAGCAGTCGGCGCGCCAGTGCCGCGAATGGGCCGACCGGGTGGCCAACGCCGACGGCAAGCAGCGGTTCGTGGCCGGCGCCATCGGGCCGCTGACCGTCTCGCTGTCGAACTCGCCCGACGCCGAGGACCCCGGGTTCCGGGTGGTCACCTTCGACCAGGTGAAGGCCGCCTACGTCGAGGAGGTGCGGGCGCTCATCGCCGGCGGCGTCGACGTGCTGCTGGTGGAGACGATCTTCGACTCGCTCAACGCCAAGGCGGCGTTGGTGGCCATCCAGGAGGTGTTCGCCGAGGACGGCAAGTCGCTCCCCATCATGATTTCGGCGGCCGTCGGGCGCGGCGGCGAGACGATGATCTCGGCGCAGACGGTGGAGGCGCTCTGGAACGCCGTCGAGCACGTCGAGCCGCTCAGCATCGGGCTCAACTGCTCGCTGGGGCCCGATCTGATGTACCCGTTCCTGTCGGAGCTGGCGGCGAAGTCGTCCACGGCGATCTCCTGCTACCCGAACGCCGGGCTGCCGAACCCGCTGTCGCCGACGGGGTTCGACCTCCACCCGGCCGACATGGGGCGGTTCCTGCGCCAGTTCGCCGAGGCGGGGCTGGTCAACATCGCGGGCGGCTGCTGCGGCAACACGCCCGAGCACATCGCCGGCATCGCGCGCGCGCTGGAGGGGCTGCCGCCGCGGCATTCGGTGGAGGCGGCGCCCGCCGCGCCGGCGGAGGCGCCGCGCCCGCTGCGCCTCTCGGGCTCGCAGCCGTTCACCCAGCAGCCGGGGTCGTTCCTGATGATCGGCGAGCGGACCAACGTGGCCGGCTCGCCCAAGTTCGCCAAGCTGATCAAGGAGGGGAAGTACGAGGAGGCGGTGGCCATCGCGCGCCAGCAGGTGGAGAACGGCGCCAACGTGATCGACATCTGCATGGACGAGGGGATGATCGACGGCGTGGCGGCGATGAGCCGCTTCGTGGCGCTGCTGGCCAGCGAGCCCGAGGTGGCCAAGGTCCCCTTCATGATCG
>DASZVW010000859.1:0-3412 GCA_035546895.1 Polyangia bacterium | reverse complement strand
GGGGCGCGCTCCTCGTGGGCGCGCGGGAGCGCGCCCCACGACTGGATGCCGTGCAGCGGGCCGCCGCGGCGGCGGATCTCGTCGCCGGTCCGCTCCGAGTGGACGATCCCGCGCCCGGCCAGCATCCAGTTCACGTCGCCGGGGCGGATCGGCTGCCGCGAGCCGAGGCTGTCCCGGTGGACCATCTCGCCGGCGAAGAGGTACGTCACCGTGGCCAGCGCGATGTGCGGGTGCGGGCGCACGTCGATCCCCTGGCCCGGCGGCAGCTCGGTCGGCCCCAGGTGATCGAAGAAGATGAAGGGGCCGACCATCCGGCGCCCTCCCGCGGGGAGCGCGCGCCGGACGCCGAAGCCGCCCAGGTCGCGCGGGCGCGCCTCGACGACCAGCGCGATCGATTCGGAAGCGCCGGACGTGCTCATCTTCCCGATGACCTCCGGACGACGAGCCGCCGGTCGGGCTGATTGAGCCGGGCGGCGATCCTGCGCGTGAGGGCCCGCGGGATGAGGCGCTGCCCCTGGATCAGGAGCTTGTTGCGCGCGCCCGGGATGGCGGTCGGCTTGCCGGCCAGCATCGCCCGGTAGGCGTGGGCGGCGACGGCGGGCGCGTCCATGGCGCCCATCTTGAACAGCGCGGTCAGCTCGTTGCCGGAGACCTTGCCGAACTCGGTGGCGGTGGCGCCCGGGCAGCTCACGGTGGCGGTGACGCCTGAGCCGCGCAGCTCGTGCGCCAGCGCCTCGGTGAAGGAGTTCACGAACGCCTTGGTGGCGTAGTAGACGGACATGTACGGCCCCGGCTGGAACCCGGCCGTCGAGCCGAGGTTGAGGATCCGCCCGCTCCGCCGCGCCACCATCCCCGGCAGCAGCAGCCCCGTCAGGTGGACCAGCGCGGTGACGTTGACCTGGACCATCGCCAGCTCGCGCAGCAGATCGCGCTCGACGAAGGGGCCGGTGGTGCCGAAGCCGGCGTTGTTGACCAGGAACTCGATCTCCACCCCGCGCCGCTTGAGCTCGTCGACGATCCGCTGCGGCGCGCCCGGATCGGCCAGGTCGGCCGAGATGACCCCGGCGATCACCCCGCGCTCGGCCGCCAGCCGGGTGGCCAGCGCCTCGAGCTGGTCGCGGCGCCGCGCCACCAGGACCACGTCGTGCTTGTCGGCGGCGAACAGCTGCGCGAGCTCGAGCCCCAGCCCGGAGGAGGCACCGGTGATGAGCGCCGTCTTCGCCATGCTCGACCGCGGCAGATAGTAACCGGCCGTCCGGCGCCGCGCCACGCGCTAGACTCGCCGGTCGTGATCACCGATCCCGTGCCGCGCGCGGCGGCCAAGCGCCGCGAGTACGATCGCAGCGACGCCATCGTCACCATGCCGCTCGGCGACGACGGCCAGATCCCGGCGCTGGCGCGCGCGCTCGCCGAGGCGATGGCGGACGGCACGACGGCGCCGGTCCAGCGCGCGGGCGCCAGGCTGCTCGCCGCGCTGGCGGCGTTCTATGGCGTCCCCGAGCCGCCGCTGCGCGTGCTGGGCGTGCGCCCGCACCGGGTGACCGCCGGCGTCTGCACCTACCAGCTGTTCGGCGACTACACGCCGAAGACGCGGCAGATCCGGGTCTGGATGCGCACCGCGATCCAGGAGAAGGTCTCCAGCCCCAAGGCGCTGCTCAACACGCTGTTGCACGAGTTCTGCCACCACCTCGACTGCACGCGGCTCGCCTGCCCGGAGAGCTTCCACACCCGCGGCTTCTACATCCGCATCGACCACCTCTATCACCACGCGCTCGGCACGCCGCCGGAGAAGCGGCGCCCGCTCCGCTGGATCAAGCGGGGCGCGGTCTGGAGCGTCGACTGGCGCCTGCTCGGGCGGCGCTGATTTTCGCGCGGCCGCCCCTTGCGCGCGGCCGCGGCGTCACCATGACAAGGGGACCAAGGAGGTCCCCATGGTGCGCGTAGGTCTGTGGGTCAGGCTGGAGGCCAAGCCGGGCAAGGAGTCGGCCGTCGCCGAGCTCCTGGCGGACGCGCTGCCGCTCGCGCAGAAGGAGGCGGAGACGACCGTCTGGTTCGCGCTTCGGCTGGGGCCGTCGACGTTCGGGATCTTCGACGCTTTCCCGAGCGACGCCGGCCGCCAGGCCCACCTCGACGGGCCGATCGCGGCGGCGCTGATGGCCAAGGCCGGCGAGCTGCTGGCGAAGCCGCCGCAGATCGAGAATCTCGACGTGCTGGCCTCCAAGCTCCCCGGCTAGAGCGGAGCGAGAGATCGCGTGGGCGGCGGCGAGCTCGGCTCGCCGGAGCTCGTCGCGGGAGGGTTTGGGGACCCTCTCAGGGTCCCCCATCTGGATCAGTTCGGCGACCAGGTTCCCGCGCCGACGTCCAGCTTCCATTTCACCTGGTAGGTCGGCAGGCCGATCTGGGTGCCGGTGAAGACCAGCGGCTGGAACACGTAGGTGGTCAGGTAGTTGTGCTGGCCGGGGTGGGCGGTGCTCTCGTCGCCGTACCAGTGGTCGCCCCAGTAGACGTAGGTGGTCCCCGAGCTGCCGGCGATCGGCATCACCCAGGTGGTCTGGGTCATCCAGGTCAGATCGCCCTGCGGCGCCAGGTAGCCCTGGTAGGTCCAGGGGCCGTTCATCGAGGTGGCCGTGGAGTAGAAGTCGTCGTTGGCGCGCCAGCCGGTCTTGTCGGAGCCGATCCAGTAGAAGGTGTTGCCCGCCTTGAAGACGGTGGGCGCCTCCGCGCCGCCGGTGGTGCCGTTGATCGCGGAGAAGGACTTGGAGCCGGTCCAGCTGTGGCAGTCGCTGGCCAGCGTGTAGACCACGCCGCTCTCGGTGACCACCCAGGCGCCGGTCCCGTCGGTGAGCGCGCTCATGTCGCTGTGGGCGGCGATCGAGCCGCTGCACGACGAGGGGGGGACGCTGGTGACGGTGCAGCTCGACGAGGCGCCCGAGCTGGCCAGCACGCCCTTGAACGTGTAGGGGCCCGTCACCGCCGGCGCCGTCGCGTACACCACCTCCTTGTCCACCTGGTAGGTGGTGTCGGCGGCGTGCGCGTAGAGGACGAACTCGCCGGTGGCCGGGCACTTGATGATGTGCGGGCGCTCGCCCTTGCGGTTGGGGCCGAGCAGGCCGCTCGCCTGCTGCGGCAGGATGATCCCCTCGTTCTTCCAGGTCGCGAAGTCCTTCGAGGAGTACATCGAGAAGCCGTTGAAGTCGTTGTCGGTCGTCGTGGAGAGGAAGTACTCGCCGTGCAGGTAGTAGGTGTCGCAGACCTTGATGATGCCGCCGCCGTGCGCGTTCATCAGGTTGCCGTCGGTGTCCTTGAGGCTCATGCCGGGCGGGTTGGGGGGCGCGATCGGCGTCGCGGTGTCCGGATCGACGAAGGTGCCGATCTCCGAGCCGGGCGCCACGGTGCAGCTCCCGCTCCCGGC
>DASZVW010000858.1:0-4358 GCA_035546895.1 Polyangia bacterium | reverse complement strand
CGGCCGGCGCCGCGGCCTCCGTGGCGGTCCCTTGCCTCGACGCCGGCAAGGGCGAGATCTACGTCGCCGCGTACGTGGCGGACGCCGACCGCCGGGTTCGCGAGGTGGCCCAGGTCGCCCGCCTGACCCCGGCCCCCGTCTCGGGCTGGTTGCGCGAGCTGCCGTCGCCGGCGCGGGTCGCCGGCAACGGCGCCATGCGCTACCCGACCGCCTTCGCCGGCGCCGAGCTCGTCGAGGTCGCCGGCCCGACCGCGGTCTCCGTCGGGATCCTGGCCCTGCTCCAGCGCGCCCGCGGCGAAGCCGCCGATCTGGCGACGGCGGTCCCCTTCTACGGCCGCCCGCCCGACATCACCGTCAAGCGCTCGACCTGACGTAGGGACCTGGCCATGCGGCAGCGATCGCAGCGGTGGCTGCTTCCAAACCTCCTCCTCTTGTCGGCGAGTCTCGCGCTATCGCAGTGCGCGCGGCGACGCCCACCGCCGCCAGCGCGGATTCCGGGCCTCGAGGATGGGGCGGTCCTTCACCCGGCCAGCTGCGGGACCTCGCGCTTCGCCCGCGGCGTCGGTGCAACCCGACAGCAGACGCGCGGCCTGGCCGTCCTCACGGCGACGCTCCGCCGGAGGACCGACGCCGAATGTCTCTATGCGGAGTGGTCGCGGCGTCTGCCGGACGCCGCGACGCTGACCCTCTCGGGGCTGTCTGTCATCGTGACCCTCCCCCGTACGGAGCAGGACCAACTGGGGCGCATGACGGCGGACGCGGCGGCACGCACCCGCGACATCCTCTCCGTTCGCGAGACCTGGCATATCAGGGTCGACCTGACTTGCCGGGCAGCGGACGCGCGGGACGCGGCCGCCATCGACGACGACCTCGCCGTGGAGCTGGGGGCGCTGGACCGAACGGCCCTCGTCCCCGCCTGGGCGCCGACGGACGCGCGCGGCGGGGAAGCTGGCACTCCACAGACGAGACTCCGCGCGGAGAACCAGCTCGCCCGGCACACCTACGGCCTCTGGTTCCACCACGCCTCCTCGCGGAGGCGCCTCCCGACCAGGTGGAGGCCCTGATACGAACGCTCAGCGCTGGCCGGCCCGGCTCGGAGGAGTCCGATCGTCGCGCCATCCACCAGGGGGTCTCGGCGCTCGAGGACCAGGTCGCGGCGAAGGAGATCGCCAGGATCCGACAGGGAGCCTACGGCCCCTTCGATGCGGCGACGCTCGATCTACTGGACGGGCTTCGACACCGCTGGCCCAATCCGACCTCGCCGCTCGGTCGGCAGCTGGCCGAGCGCCTGGGCGTCGCCGGGCCCGATGACAGCGCCGCTCTCGCGGTCGGCGCGATCGCCGGATCCTACGACACCCACGACAGGGACGTGAGCGTCTTCGGTCTCACCTTCCGCCGCCCCGAGGTGGGCCTCCCGGTCTTCTTCGACTGGCTCTGTGCCGAGCGCTGCGCCGACATTCAGTACCGGTTGAAGGTCCTCGAGTAGCCGACGGCCGCAGGATGGCCGTAAACTGCTCACGGATCTGCCGTGGCCGAAGTGAAGAAGCGAAAGCAGCTCAAGACCTTCCCGGGCCTCGACGCCGCCGAGTTCCAGCACCCGCACGACGCGGCGGCCACCGAGGCGCTGCGCGCGGTGCCGGGCCTCGACCTGGTCGTCGCCAAGGTGCTCGAGTACGGCTTCGAGCGGATGTACTACCTCGAGAACCTGGCCGACAACGTGCGCGTCACCGAGCGGATGCTGCCGCGCCTGCACCGCTACCTCGGGTGGGGCTGCCGCATCCTCGACGTCGAGGAGCCGGAGCTGTACGTCAACCTCGATCCGGTCCCCAACGCCTACACCTTCGGGCACAAGCGCCCGTTCATCGTCGTCACCTCCGGGCTCATCGACCTGCTCGGCGACGAGGAGCTGTTGTTCACCCTCGGCCACGAGCTCGGTCACATCAAGGCGGGGCACGTGCTCTACACCATGCTGGCGCGCAACATCGCCACCATCGTCTCGGCGATCGGCCAGGCCACGCTGGGGATCGGCGCGCTGCTGGGGCAGGGGCTGGTGGTGGCGCTCCACGACTGGTACCGCAAGGCGGAGCTCACCGCCGACCGCGCCGGCCTCCTCTGCGTGCAGGACCTCGACCCCTGCGTGAGCGTGTTCATGAAGCTGGCGGGCGGCGGCGGGCGCCTGTGGGCGGAGATGGACCGCCACGAGTTCCTGCACCAGATCGACGCCTACGAGGAGCAGGACCGCTCGATGCTGGCCAAGGCCTACAAGACCGGGCTGACCGTCTGGCGCACCCACCCCTTCCCGATCCTGCGCGCCAAGGAGCTGCGCCGACTGGTTCGACGGCGGCTACGCCGACGTCGTCACCCCGCGCGCCCTCCCGCCCGGCGGCGGGTAGGGCGCGGGGTGACCTCAATGACAAGAGGTGCTAAAGTTCGGCACTTCTCTTAGGGAGGCCCCTGATGCATCGCTCCGCCCTTCGTCTGCTCGTTGGTGGTCTGTTCTCCGTCGGCTTCGTGATCGGATGCGCGTCGCCGAAGATGACGGATGGTAGCGGTGGCAGTGGTTCCGGTCAGGGAGGCAGCAGCAGCACGGGTAACGGCGGGTCGTCGACCACGGGCAACGGCGGGTCGTCGACCACGGGCAACGGCGGGTCGACCGGAAGTGGCACCGGCGGGTCGACGGCCAGCACCTGCACGCCCGATCCGACCCAGCTGGTCAATGCCAGTGCCTACAACTGCGACCAGACCACTTCGACGGGGATCGAAGGGTCGATCTACCCGTATGGCGACGGTGCCTCCTGCCCCTACGGGCCGAGCAGCCCGCCCGCCAATATCTGCACCGCCGCGGGCTGCTGCTTGAGCGGCACCACGGTGGTCGACGCCACGTTCGCCAAGTGGGGCTGCGGCATCGGCCTCGAGCTCGACGACGACGGGACAACCAAGCACGTCTACACGGGCCCGGTGAGCTGCTTCATGATCACCCTCACCGGGAACAGCGGTAACAACGTGGTCCGCATCGGGTTCACCCAGAGCGCGACGCCGGCCTCGGGCGCGGTGGCGCCCTACACGGAGATCCCGGCCTTCACCAACGGCTGGAGCGGGCAGGTCTGTTTCTCGGACGCCACCTGCCCCGGTTGGGCGACGGCGGCGCAGTGTTCGGAGACGGGGACGAATGGGACGCCGGTCGACATGCAGATCCAGATCTCCGCCGGCAGCACCACCTCGACTGTCGGCGCATACAACGTGTGCCTCACCAGCGTGGTTCCGGTGACCAGCGGCTCAACGGGGACCGGCGGTTCCGGCGGCGGCACCTCGAGTTGCACGCAGCCGGGCGGTTCGGGGACGCTGAGCGGGCAATTCGACACCGCCCACGTCACCTGCCCGAAGGACTACCTGGTCCAGAACAACGATTGGGGCGTCTCGTCCGCCTCGCAGACCATCACCTACGGGCCCGGCACCAAGTTCAAGGTGACAGCCCAGGGGGGCACTGGTCAGAACGGCGCGCCCGCCTCGTACCCCGACATCTTCATCGGCGCCAACAGCGGCCACAGCACCAACGGCAGCGGTCTGCCGTTGGCGGTCAGCTCGATCAGCTCGACCGGCATCCAGACCAGCTGGAGCTGGGACGACTCGGCCGTCAACGCCAGTGGTAGCAGCTACAACGCCACTTACGACGTCTGGTTCAGCACCAGCTCGGGCGGCGACCCCAGCGCCTCGGCGCCGAGCGGCGGATATCTGATGGTCTGGTACTACAAGCCCTCGGACAACCAGCCGATCGGGGCGACCATCACCAATGGGACGGTCACCATCGGCGGCAAGCAGTTCAACATCTGGTACGGGACCAACAATGGCAAGCCGGTCGTCTCCTACGTCGCTCAGCAAAAGATGACGTCCTGGACCTTCAGCCTGGGCGCCTTCATCCAGGACGCCGTGACCCGGACCTGCTCCGGGTCGACGAAGTGCCTGGGAAGCAACTGGTATCTGACCAACGTCTTCTCGGGCTTCGAGATCTGGCGGGGCGGCGTCGGGCTGCAGACGACCGACTTCGGTGTCACCGTCCCGTAGGTTGCCCGGTCTGGTGTGGCGCATCGCCGTGGGCAGGCGCCACGTTCGGGATTCAAATATCCAATCCTGGCTGGGGTGGCAACGTAACTGGGGCTGGTCCCGATAACGCGCCATGCACATCAGGCGCCCTTACGCATCGATCGTTCTGTCGTTGTCTGCGCTAGGATGGAGCGACCGTTGTCAACGACGGATCGTCTGTCGGCTGGTTGGTTAGGCGCTGAAGGACTCCCGAGTGGTAGGCGTCGAGGGCACGAGACAGGAGGCGAGCGAGGGAGTTCCGACGGTGATCAGGCTAG
>DASZVW010000857.1:0-10855 GCA_035546895.1 Polyangia bacterium | reverse complement strand
GAGGCCTGGCAGGCGGCCGGCAAGGAGGCGAAGTCCTTCTACTGGAAGGACCGCTCGCCCGCGCTCGCGGTGCTGGTCTTCGGCGGCCTGGTCGGCGGCCTGGCGCTGTCGTACATGGGGCTCAAGCGGCGCGGCAAGTCGAGCGCCAACTTCGTGATCGGCTCGGACACCGACGTCGACGCGCCCGTCTCGGCCGACTTCGTGCCGTCGTCGTCGCACCCGCTGGTGGCCGCCACCGGCGCCGACTACGTCATCAACGTCACCCCCCGCATGGGCGGCGAGGTCTACGTCGACGGCCAGAGCTACGCGCTCCAGCAGTTCATCCAGCAGCGCGGCTCCAGCTTCTCGCTCCCGCCGGGCGGCTCGGCCCGCCTCGACTGCGGCGAGACCACCTTCGTCGTCACCGGGACGGCCAAGCCCCGCACGCTGGAGGTCCCCTTCCTCGCCTGGAAGTGGAACGAGCAGGCCTACACCGTCGGGACGGCGGTGGCCCTGGGCCTCTTCCTGCTCATGATCTTCGCGGTCCCGCCGGACCCGAAGTCGCTGTCGCTCGATCTCTTCAACAGCGACAACCGGTTCGTGAAGTTCCTCATCAAGCCGCCGGAGGAGAAGGAAGAGGACATCCCCGAGTTCCTCAAGAAGAAGGACGACTCGCAGCAGGGCGGCAAGGGGAAGCGCCACAAGGGCGAAGAAGGCAAGATGGGGAAGAAGACCTCCAAGAACAAGGAGGGCCTCTACGGCCTGAAGGGCCCGAAGGACAACCCCGATCCGCACCTCGCCAAGAAGCTCGCGGAGGAGCAGGCCAAGAACGCCGGCATCCTCGGCGTCCTCAAGCAGTCCGAGGGGTCGCACATCGCCTCGATCTTCGGCCGCGACTCGGCGCTCGGTAACGACGCGGCCGACGTGCTCGGCGGGCTGGTCGGCAACCAGATCGGCGAGGCCTACGGCGTCGGCGGCCTGGGCCTGGTCGGCACCGGGTCGGGCGGCGGCGGCACCGGCGAGGGGACCATCGGCCTCGGAAACCTGGGGACCATCGGCAAGGGCGGCGGCGGCGGCAACGGCTCCGGCTACGGCCGCGGCGCCGGCGGCCTCGGCGGCCGTCGCGCCCACGCGCCGGACGTCATCCCCGGTCAGGCGAACGTCCGCGGCTCGCTCGACAAGGAGATCATCCGCCGCATCATCCGGCGCCACATCAACGAGGTGAAGTACTGCTACGAGCAGGAGCTGACGAAGAAGCCGGAGCTCGGCGGCCGCATCATGGTGCAGTTCACCATCGCGGCCTCGGGCCAGGTCATCGCGTCGGTCCTCCAGAACTCGACCATGGGCAACGCCCGCGTCGAGAACTGCACCGTCCAGGCGGTTCGCCGTTGGGAGTTCCCGAAGCCCCTCGGCGGCGGTATCGTCATCGTGTCGTACCCGTTCGTGCTCACGCCCGCTGGCGGAGGAGAGTAGCCCATGGATAGCCGCAACCAGTCATCCCGAGCTTGCCGAGCTTGGGGCGTCATCCTCACGATCGCCTGTGTGCTCCCGGCCTGCGAGGGATTCGTCTGCAGCCAGGAGCGCCTGAAGGCGATGGACCTCTCGAACAAGGGGACCGAGGAGTTCAAGAACAACCTCTACGACTCGGCCGAGCGGGACTTCAAGCAGGCGATCCAGACCGATCCGAGCTACGAGCTCTCGTACTACAACCTCGGAAAGGTCTTCGAGAAGCAGCGCAAGTGGGACAAGGCCATCGAGAACTTCGAGCAGGCCGTCCAGCACAAGCCGGACAACGCCAACTACCAGTACGACCTCGGCGAGGCCTACTCGGAGGCGAAGCGGAACGACGACGCGGCCAAGGCCTTCCAGGCGGCCACGCAGGCTGACCCCAAGCGCTTCAAGGCTTGGTGGCGGCTGGGGAAGATCTACGTCGCGCTCGACCGTCCCAAGGAGGCCGACGACGCCTTCCGGCACGCCATCGAGGCCAACACCCGCTTCTCGAAGTCGTACGTCGGGCTGGGGTACCTCTACCTCGACTACGACTTCAACAAGGAGGCGGCCCAGGTGTTCCAGGGCTGCGTGACGGCCAAGGACGACGACGGCGAGTGCCACAACGGTTACGGCCTGGCGCTCAAGAACCTCAAGCAGTACGAGCAGGCCACCAGCGAGTTCAAGAAGGCGATCGACGACGATCCCGAGCTCTACGACGCCCTCTACAACTGCGGGATGGCCTACTCCGACTGGTACGACGAGACCCACGGGAACGACCAGAAGGACAAGGCCCGCGAGTACCTCCAGAAGTTCGTGGGGACCAGCAGCAAGACCACCGACCCGAACTACGTGAAGGCGGCGAACGACAAGCTGTACGCGCTGTCCGGCTAGTCGACACCTACATCCGGGTCCCTGGCGCGGCCGCCCGCGCCCCAATGGAAAGCGACCGAGAGCCTCGTGTTCTCGGTCGCTTTCATGTTTTGAGCGGCTGCGCGCCGTGCTATAAAAATCGTCCTGTTTTCTAGTCTGTTTCGCTACTTAGCGGACAGACACGCCGGCACGATCCGAGTCTGGAGGAGCGCAGTGGATCAGCAGTCCAAGCAGGGCCAAGGACAGGGCCACGGGAAACGAAAGAAGGACGACGAAACGTCCGCCGGCGGCAACGGGGCCGCGAGCGCGCACGACGACTTTCCCGCCGATCTCGCCGCGCCGGCCAAGGCGGCGTTCGAGGCCGAGAAGCAATCGGTCGAAAAGGGGATCGACGCCTGGAAGAAGCTCGTGGCCTCCAACCAGAGCGAGTGGGCGCCGCGCCGCGAGCTCGCGCGCGTCTACAAGAAGGCCGAGCGCTGGAACGCCTTCATCGAGACGATGAAGGAGGCCGTCGACAAGGCCAAGTGGGCGAGCCCCGAGGACAAGATCCCGGTCCTGCGCGAGATGATCGAGGTCTACCGCGATCGCCTCAAGCTGGACGTCATGGTGGTCAACGCCTTCAACCAGATCCTGACCATCCAGCCGAACAACTTCGAGGCGGCCGACGAGCTGGCCGCGCAGTACGAGACGATGAAGCGCTGGCCGGATCTGATCTCGCTGCTGCGCAAGAAGGCCTCGGTGGTGGAGACGGCGCAGGAGAAGGTCTCTCTGCAGCTCCGCATCGCCAACCTCTTTCTCGAGAAGTTCTCCAACCAGGCGGAGGCGATCAAGGCCTTCGAGGCGATCCTGGAGATCGATCCCGAGAACGCCGACGCGCTCGCCTTCGTCAAGCAGATGTACGAGAAGCGGCGCGAGTGGGAGAAGCTGGTCGCCGTCAACCAGCGCGAGATCGAGAAGATCGCCGATCCCGAGCTGCGCAAGGCGCGCCGCGTGGAGGTGGCCAAGCTCGCCTCCGAGAAGATGAAGAAGGCCGCGGTCTCGATCGAGCTGTGGCAGAAGGTGCTGGCCGACGACGCGGAGCACGTCGAGGCGCTCGGCGAGCTGGAGAAGCTGTACGAGCGCGAGAAGATGTGGAACGAGCTCGGCGCGGTCCTCGAACGCCAGGTGGCGGCCGCCTCGGACGCCGCGCGCCGCTCGGCCATCTACGTGAAGCTGGGCGTGCTCTACACCGAGAAGGTGCAGAACGTCGCCCAGGCGACGGCCGCCTGGCAGGCGCTGCTGGCGCAGGAGCCGGACAACCGGCGCGCGCAGGACGCGCTCAAGAAGCTCTATCTGCAGCAGAAGGACTGGAATGCGCTGGAGCAGTTCTACGCCGCGCAGGGGAAGTGGGACGAGCTGGTGCGCGTGCTCGAGCGGCAGGCGGAGAGCGAGGACGGCGCCGCGCGCGTCGGCCTCTGGAACAAGATCGGCGAGCTGTATCGCGACCGGCTGCAGAAGGGCGATCGCGCGCAGAAGGCCTACGAGAAGGCGCTGTCGGTCGACGGCAAGAACCTGGCGGCCGCGCTGGCGCTCATCCCGCTCTACGAGAAGTCCAAGGACGTCAAGCACCTCGCCGAGGTGCTGTTCGTCGAGTTGGAGCACACCGAGGATCCGGCCGAGCGGCCCGCGCGCCTCAAGCGGCTGGCGGAGCTGCTCGACCTCGGCGCCGGTGACAAGCAGGGGGCGCTGCGCGTCGCCCTGACCGCGCTCGCCGAGGCGCCCACCGACGGGTGGGCGATCGAGACCTCGCGGCGCCTCGCCCAGGAGGGGCGCGGCTGGAGCGAGCTGGTCTCGGCCTACGAGGCGGCGGTGCCGAAGGCGGCCGGCGACCAGGCGGCGCTGCTGGCGCTGCTCGGCACGCTGGCCGCGGCGTACGAGTCGGAGCTGGGGAACCCCGACGCGGCGATCGAGCGCAACCAGAAGATCCTGCAGCTCTCCCCCAAGGACCCGCAGGCGGTGGGGGCGCTCGAGCGGCTCTACATCGCCACCGGCCGCTTCGCCGACCTGCTGGCCGTCTACGACAAGAAGCTCGAGCTGGCCAAGAGCAAGGACGAGGAGCTCTCGATCCGCTTCAAGCTGGCGTCACTGTACGAGGAGGAGATCAAGCAGCCCGACAAGGCGGTGCAGCTCTATCAGGCGATCCTCAAGCAGGATCCCAAGCAGGTGCCGGCGCTGGCGGCGCTCGATCGCCTCTACCAGCAGCTCGGTCGCTGGGCGGAGCTGTCGGAGACGCTGGCGGCGGAGATCGATCTGTCGACCGACATGGGCGCGGTCGCGGAGCTGAAGTTCCGGCGCGGCGCCATCCTCGAGCAGCACCTCGACGACGGCGCGGGCGCGGTGCTCTCGTACCGCGAGGCGCTCACGCTGGAGCCGACGCACGTGGGGGCGCGGACGGCGCTGCAGGCCTACCTCTCGAGCGCCGACCCGGCGCTGCAGAAGGCGGCGGTCGAGGAGCTGGAGCCGATCTACGAGTCGACCAACGATCTGGCGCGCCTGGTGGAGGTGCAGCGGATCAAGCTCGGACACGAGAAGAAGACCGACGCCCGCGTCGATCTCCTGCTGCGCATCGGCAAGCTGGAAGGTCAGCTGGGGAACGCCGACCAGGCCTGGGAGGCCTACACGCGCGCCTTCTCCGAGAGCCCGTCGTCGTCGCCGGCGCGCGAGGCGCTGGAGAACCTGGCCAACATCCTCGACAACTGGCAGCCGCTGGTGGCCCTCTACGAGAAGGCGCTGTCGGCCAAGGGCAAGGAGAAGCTGCCGTCGGCGCTGGAGCGCGAGCTCCTGCTGGTGGTGGCGGTCGCCTACGACGAGAAGCTCGGTCACTCGGACCGCGCGGTCGAGTACTTCCGGCGCGCGCAGAGCATCCAGCCCGAGGACGCCTCGGCGCTGGTGGCGCTGGAGCGGCTCTACACCCGCACCGAGCGCTGGAGCGATCTGGTCGACACGCTGCTCAAGAAGGCGCAGCTGGTCACCGACGCCGCCGAGCGCGAGGAGATCCGGATCCGCATCGCCACCGTCTGGGAGGAGATGCTGGGGAACGCCGAACAGGCGATCGTCGCCTGGAACGTCGTGCTGCAGGAGAGCCCCTCGAACGTGCGGGCGCTGCGGGCGCTCGATCGCTTGTACCTGACGCGCGGCGAGTTCCGCGCGCTGGCCGACAACCTGCAGCGGCAGCTGGCGCTGGTCGAGGACCAGGGGGACGCCGGCGCGGAGACGGTGACCCTGCTCGGGCGCCTGGGCGCGCTGCGCGAGCTGAAGCTCGATCAGATCGGCGCCGCGGTCGACACCTACGCCAAGATCCTGCGCCTCGAGCCGGAGCACGGCGAGACCATCGCCGCGCTCGAGCGGATCCTCACCGACCGCGAGCACGAGCTCGACGCCGCGCAGCTCCTGGAGCCGATCTACAAGATCCGCGGCGACTGGCCGCGGCTCATCGCCGTCTACGAGGTGGAGGCGCGCCACGCCGCCGACCCCGAGCAGAAGATCGCCCTCTACCGCCAGATCGCCGATGGCTACGAGGTCGGCCTCGACGACCCGGCGCGCGCCTACGAGGCGCTCGGCCGCGCGCTCGCCGAGGATCCGCAGAACCCCGAGGTGCAGACGGCCGTCGAGCGGCTGGCCCGCGCGCTCGACAAGCTGGACGACCTGGTCGCCCGCTACGGCAGCCTGGTGGCCGGCGTCTCCGACCCCGAGCGGAAGAACGCGCTCTATCACAAGATCGCGCGTCTCTGCGAGGCCGACCTCGGCGATGACCGCCAGGCGGCGGCCGCCTACGGGGCGGCGCTGGAGGTCTGGCCGCGCGATCTCGAGGCGGCCAACGCGCTCGAGCAGCTCTACCTGCGGGGCGGCGACTACCCGAACCTGGTGCAGCTCCTCCAGCGCAAGGCGGAGATCGTCGACGGGCCGTCGGAGAAGAAGGCGCTTTACGCCCGCGCCGCGCAGCTCTACGAGGAGGTCCTCGAGGACCTGGAGAGCGCGGTCAAGGTGTTCCAGCACGTGCTCTCCGTCGACGACGGCGACACGGCGGCGCTCGACCAGCTCGAGCGGCTCTACATCCGGCTCGGGCGCTGGAGCGACCTCAAGAACGTCTACGCCAAGAAGGCGGAGCTGGCGCAGACGCCGGCCGAGAAGAAGCAGATGCTGTTCGTGCTCGGCCAGGTCTACGACCGCGAGCTCGGCGATCCGGAGCGGGCGGTCGAGACCTACAGCTCGATCATCGATCTCGATCCGGAGGACTACGACGCCGCGCAGGCGCTCGATCGCCTCTACCAGCAGCTCGGGCGCTGGTACGACCTGCTGGCCGTGCTGGAGCGGCAGACGGAGATGGCCCCCTCGCCCGCCGAGGTGGTCTCGCTGCGCTTCCGCATCGGCGAGCTCTGGCGCGAGCACCTCAAGGACCTGGCGCGCGCGGTGGAGGCCTACCGCCAGGTGCTGACCATGGATCCGGGGCACGAGCCGACCGTCCGCGCGCTGGAGGCGCTGATGACCGGCAGCGAGGCCGACTCGGCGGTGCTGGCCGCGCAGGTGCTGGAGCCGATCTACGAGAGCGCCGGCGAGTGGGACCGGGTGATCGCCGTCTACGAGGTGATGCAGGCGCAGGCCGAGGAGCCCGCCCGCCGGGTGGAGCTGCTTGGCCGGATGGCGGAGATCGAGGAGCGGCGCCTCTCGCACCAGAACGCCGCCTTCGACATCTACGGGCGCGCGCTGCGGGTCGACCCCACCAACCAGGACGTGCTGGGCCAGCTCGATCGGCTGGCGGCCGAGACCGGCCACTGGGCCAAGCTCGGCAACCTCTTCTCCGCCGAGCTGGAGAAGATCGACGATCCGCACCGGCAGATCGATCTGCTGCTGCGCCTCGGGCGCGTCTACGAAGAGGAGACCAACCAGCCCGAGGAGGCCATCGCCACCTACCGCAAGGCGGTGGAGGCCGACGGCGAGAACAAGCAGGCGCTGGTGGCGCTCGATCGCCTGTACGGGCGGGCGCAGCAGTGGGACGAGCTGGCGGCCATCGTGCGCCGCGAGATCGGCATCGCCCCCTCCGACGAGCACCGGGTCGCGCTCACCTTCCGGCTGGCGCAGATCTACGAGCTGGCGCTGATGGACCTCCCCAAGGCCGTCGAGGCCTACCGCGAGATCCTGGTGGCCGATCCGGCGCACGCCGAGACGCGGGCGGCCCTCGAGCGGATGTTCATGGGCGGCACCATGCAGATCGAGATCGCCGAGGTGCTGGAGCCGCTCTACCGCACCGGCGAGGAGTGGGAGAAGCTGCACCAGATCCACGAGGTGCAGCTCGGCCGGGTGACCGACGTGGGCGAGCGGCAGACGCTCCTGCGGCGGCTGGCCGAGATCGCCGAGCACAAGCTGGTCGACCAGGTCGCCGCCTTCGGCTGGTGGGCCGAGGCGGTCAAGGAGGATCCCTCCGCCGCGCAGGGGCTCGACGAGCTGCTGCGGCTGGCGCGCGCCACCCACCAGTGGGACGCCTACGTCACCACCATGTCCGAGGCGGCGTCGGCCGATCGGGCGCCGGCGGTGCGGCGCGACGTCCTCCTGCGCCTGGGGGCCAGCTTCGAGAACGACCTCGGCGATCTGGAGCGGGCCGAGAAGGCGCTGCTCGCGGTGCTCGACGAGCACCCCAGGGACGCGGTGGCGCTGGCCTCGCTCGATCGCATCTACGAGAGCCAGGGGATGTACGAGAGCCTGGCCGGCATCCTGCGCCAGCGGCTGGCGACCACCGACGACAGCGAGGAGCTGGTGACCTTCAACCTGCGGCTCGGCAAGGTCTACGCCGAGGCGCTCGAGGAGCGCGACCTGGCCATCGCCAGCTACCTGGCGGTCCTGGAGAACGCGCCGCAGTCGCGGGAGGCGCTGGAGGCGCTCGAGCGGCTCTACTTCCGGGGCGAGCGCTGGCGCGAGCTCTACGGCATCTACGAGAAGATCTCGGGCATCACCAGCGACGAGATGGGCCTGGCCGACTGCTACGCGCGGATGGCCAAGCTGTCGGCCGACGCCCTCGACGACCGCGCCAAGGCGGTCGAGCTGTGGGGGCGGGTGGTCGACATCCGGGGCGAGGACGCCATCGCGCTGTCGGGGCTGGCCGATCTGCACGAGATGGCCGGCGAGTGGACGCCGCTCACCGAGGTGCTGGAGAAGCAGGTGGCGGCCACCGCCGACGCCGAGGCGCGCATCCCGATCTACAAGCGGCTGGGGCGCGTGTGGGGCGAGAAGCTGGGGCGCGAGCGGAACTCGCTCGAGAGCTGGCAGAAGGTCCTGGAGATCGATCCGCAGGACGTCGACGCGCTCCGCGCGATCGCCGCCAACTACCGCAGCGCGGGTGCCTGGGAGGAGCTGTCGCAGGCGCTGCGCCGCCTGATCCAGGTCGGCCAGCTGGGCGGCAGCGGCATCGAGAGCGAGGAGCTGAAGGAGCTGTTCGCGCAGCTGGGCGAGCTCGAGGGCGACACCCTCATGCGGACCCAAGACGCCATCGACGCCTGGCGCGAGGTGCTGGAGCTGGCCCCGGCCGACTTCCGCGCGCTGGCGGCCCTCGAGCGCCTGTTCATGCAGGAGGCGCGCTGGGAGGAGGCGGTCGACATCCTCGAGCGGCGCGTGGAGGCGCTGGCCAACCCGACCGAGCGGGTCGACGTCCTCATGCAGGCGGCCTCGCTGTGGGCCGACAAGATCGGCGACGGCGGCTCGGCGGCGCAGGTCTACGAGCGGGTGCTGCAGATCGATCCGGGGCACCAGACCGCCTCGCTGGAGCTCGAGCAGCTCTACCGCCAGCGCAAGAGCTGGGTGAAGCTGGTCGACCTCCTGCTGGCGCGGACCGAGTTCGCGGCCGACGCGGCGGCGCGGATCGCGCTGCTCATCCAGGTGGCGGAGATCTACGAGCAGCAGCTCAACGACCGCGACAGCGCGTTCGTCACGCTGCAGGCGGCCTTCCGCGAGGACTACTCGAACGACCAGGTCGCGCTGGAGCTGCAGCGCCTGGCCACCGCGGCCGACAAGTGGAACGAGCTCATCGGCGACTACACCCAGGTGGTGCAGGGGATCGCCGATCCCAAGCAGGCCGCCGATCTGTGGGTGAAGATCGCGCGCTGGTACGACTCGGCGCTCCGCCACGTCGACTACGCGATCGCCTCGGCGCAGCAGGCGCTCCAGCTCGACAACGCGCACGTCGGCGCGTTGCAGGCGCTGGAGGACTTCTACCGCAAGCAGAAGCGCTGGAACGACCTGGTCACCGCGCTGGCCCGCCACGCCGAGTGCGAGACGGAGCCGGCGGCGAAGGTCGACATCCTGCTGGCATTGGCCGACACCTACGAGACGCAGGTGGGCGATGCCGCGCAGGCGGTCAACGCCTACCAGCGCGCGCTCGACGCCGACGAGCGCTGCATCGACGCCATCAACGCGCTCGAGCGGCTCTACCGGCGCACGCAGGCCTGGGACCGGCTGGTCGACGTGCTGGCCAAGAAGTCGCAGGTGGTCGACGACACGGAGCAGGCGATCAAGCTGAAGCTGCAGGTCGGCGAGCTGTGGGAGGACCGCCTGGGCGACAACGATCGCGCCGTGGAGGCCTATAAAGAGGTCCTCTCGGTCGATCCGCGCAACCTGCCGGCGCTGACCGCGCTCGACACGCTGTACGAGAAGACCGGGCGGATGGAGGAGTACCTCGAGAACCTCGAGCACCGGCTGGAGGTCTCGCCCCCCGAGGAGGACCGGGTCGCCACCTACCAGAAGATGGCGACCATCTGGGAGGAGAGCTTCGCCAAGCCGGATCGGGCCTCGGAGGTGCTGGAGAAGATCCTCCTCATCGACGACAAGAACGCCAAGGCCTACCGCGACCTCGAGCGCCTCTACCAGCAAGAGCGCAAGTGGGAGCAGCTGGTGGAGACCTACCGCAAGCACCTGGCGGTCACCACCGACGGGACCGAGCGGATCCGGCTCTTCACCAAGATGGGGCAGGTGTACGAGCAGGAGCTGCGCGATCTCGACAAGGCGATCGAGTCGTACAACGACGTGCTCAGCGTCGAGGGGGAGCACCACGACGCGCTGGCCGGCATCGCCCGCCTCTACGAGGAGACCTCGCAGTGGAACGAGGCGGTGGAGGTGATGCGCCGCCTGCTCCGGATCAGCAGCGATCCGAAGGAGAAGGTCGACCTCAACTATCGGCTCGGCAAAGTGTACGACGAGCAGATGCAGGATCCGGAGCCCGCCCAGGAGTACCTGGTCGAGGCGCTGTCACAGGATCCGGCGCACGTCCCGTCGATGCTCTCGCTGCTGGGGATCTACAAGCGGCGGGGCGACTGGCAGAAGGCGGCGCAGCTCATGGTCCGCGCCGAGGCGGCCACCGTCAACCCGCTGGAGAAGACGCGCCTGCTGTACGAGGCGGGGAAGATCTTCCAGGAGAAGCTGGGCGACGAGGCGCAGGCGGGCGACATGTTCGCCCGCGTGATGCAGCTCGATCCCGAGCACGTCGACGCCG
>DASZVW010000856.1:0-4725 GCA_035546895.1 Polyangia bacterium | reverse complement strand
GCTGGACAAGGTGGGCCTCGGCCCCGAGAGCATCGACGCCAAGGCCACCGTCTCGCTCGACAAGGTGGAGACCGGCTTCGCGGTGACCACCTCGCACCTCGAGGTGACGGTGAAGCTCGCCAACCCCGACAAGTCGAAGTTCGAGCGCGCCGCCGAGGGGGCCAAGAGCGGCTGCCCGATCTCCAAGCTGATCTCCAGCGCCAAGATCACGCTCGACGCCAAGCTGGCGTAGAGCCGCGCGCCTTCGCGGCGCCTGCGCCTACCGACTCGGCCGGGTCAGGTCCCGGCAGATCCGGAGGTGGCGCAGCGCCGCGCTGTAATCGCCCGCCAGGTCGTAGAGGCGGGCGGCGTTGTAGTGCGCGTCGGCGTTGCGCCCGTCGGCCTCGATGGCGCCCGCGTAGGCCTCCAGCGCCGCGCCGTTGCGCCCCTGGTCCTCGAGCACCACGCCCAGGTTGAACAGCGCCGTGGCGTCGCCCGCGCGGATGGTCAGCGCGCGGCGGTAGTGCGCCTCGGCGGCGGCCAGGTCGCCGCGCTCGTGCAGGATGCGCCCCAGGTTGATGTGGGCGTCGGCGTGCTCGGGGGCCTGCATCAGCACCTGGCGGTAGGTCGCCTCGGCCTGCACCGGATCGGCCTCGTCGATGTCGCAGCCGATCTCGTAGATCTCCTCGGGCGTCGGCGGGGCGACGTCGCCGCTGCCCGCCGTCGGGCGCGCGCGGAGCATCGCCAGCGGCGCCTCCTCGGCGGCCTCCGCCGGCTGCTCGAACGACAGCAGCACCTGCCCCGACTCGACCTGCCAGCGGGTGTTCCCCTCGCGCACCACCACCGACGAGCCCTCGGCGTCGAGCTGCACGCCGGTGAGCGGCCGCGTCTCGGGGAGCTGCGCGCGCAGCTTCTGGAGCGCGCGGCGCACCCGGTGCGGCGGGATCCGCTGCTTGACCAGCCCCTCGGCCTGGCGCAGGAGCAGCAGGTCCTGGAACGAGAAGCGGAGCTCGCCGCGGTCGCCGCGCTCGGGCGCCAGCACGCCGGCGCGCAGGTAGGCGCGCAGCCGGCCGGCCGAGACGCCGATCATCTTGGCGACGTCCTGGGTCGTGTAACCGCTCAAGGCGAGCGTGAATATACAGCTACCGGTCGCCTGCGCGCGGGAATCGGTCAGCGCTTCTTGGCGCGCTTCGGCTCGGCGGGGGCGGCCTCCTCGGAGCGGCGGGCGCCGCGGCGGGGGTGGTGGGCCTCCGCCTCGGCGGGCGCCTCGGCCGCCTCGGTGTTCCCGGAAGTCCCCTTGCCGAGGCTGGCCTTGAGCGCGGCCATGAGGTCGATGATCCGCGCCGGCTCGGGCGCGGGGGCGGCCTCCGAGATGTCGTGCCCCTGCACCTTGCGCTCGATGTCGGCCTGGATCCGCTCGCGGACCTCGTCGTGGTACTTCGACGGCTCGAAGGTCTCGGAGGCGATCTGGTCGATGAGCTGCTTGGCCAGCTTCAGCTCCGCCTCGCGCGCCTCGCCGTCGGGGAGCGGCACCTCGGACATCGGGCGGACCTCGTCGGCGTAGAGCAGCTCCTGCAGGATGAGCGCCCGCCCGTCCGACGACGGCCGCAGCATCACCAGGTACTGCTTGCCGCGCGCGGCGTAGCGGGCGAGGGCGGCGCGCCCCGTCTCCTGCATCGCCTCGGTGAGCAGCCGGTACGCCTTGTCGCCCCCCTTCTCGGGTCCGAGGTAATACGGGCGCTCGAAGTAGATCGGATCGATCGCCGAGAGCGGGACGAAGGCGTCGATGTCGATGCTCTGGGTCGCCTTCTCCTCCAGCGACTTCAGCTCCTCGGGGGTGAAGGTGACGTACTGGTCCTTGGCGAACTCGTACCCCTTGACCATCTCGTCGCGGCTCACCTGCTCGCCGTCGCGCGGGCAGACGTACTGCTGCTTGAGCCGCGAGCCGCACTTGGCGTGCAGCAGGTTGAACGACACCCCGGCCTTGCTCTGCGTCGCCGGGTAGAGCCGCACGGGGATCGACACCAGACCGAAGGAGATCGTCGCGCCAGCGATGGGTCGGGCCATGATGTGCTCCAGTGTATACCGATGTGGGATAATGTCCAGTTTATGGGGTCGCCTCAGGCGATGAGCTCGTGCAGCCGGGCGGCGGCGAGCGGCCCCTTGCCGGTGTCCTCGTGCTTGAAGAAGACGTAGGTGGCCGACCACCCCTGTTCCTTGATGCGCGCCCCCCAGGCGGCGACCAGGGTGTCGTCGTAGTCCTCGCGCCGCAGCCGCAGGTATCCCCAGTCGGCCGTGGCCACCACCGGCGTGGCGATCTCCTCCGACTCGGCGATGCAGAGCGCGGCCTTCCGCGCGCGCAGGCAGCCGTAGACGTCGTCGGCGAACCACGACTCGTGGCGGAACTCGACCGCCGCCGAGAGGCCGGCGGGGAGCGCCGCCAGGAACTCGTCGAGGCGCGGGAGGTCCTTCTTCATGTTGGGCGGGAGCTGGAACAGGATCGGCCCCCGCTTGTCGCCGAGCGCGCGCGAGGCCTCGGCCAGCCGCTCGACCGCCGACGCCGTGTCGACCAGGCGCTTGTCGTGGGTGATCCGCCGCGGGCTCTTGAGCGCGAAGCGGAACTCGGGCGGCGTCTCGCCGGCCCAGCGCGCCAGCACCTCGGCAGAGGGCATGCGGTAGAAGCTATTGTTGATCTCCACCGCCCGGAAGTGGCCGGCGTAGTGGCCGAGCATCTTCGCCTCCGGGAGCTTCTCCGGGTAGAAGCCGCCCCGCCAGGCCGGGTAACTGAAGCCGCTCGTGCCGATCAGAAGCTGCATCGTCCCTCCCGCACCCTTTTTCGCGTTCGCCGACGGGGAGTTTGCCTAACGCCCGTCCCCGTCGGTAAACTATCAGAATGACGCGCGACCGCGTCGCCAATCCGCTCGACGACACGACGCGGATGGCGCCAGCCCAGGCGGAGGGGCAGGCGGATGGCCAGCCGGCCGCCGCCTACCTGGTGGTCCTGTCGGGCTCGAACGTCGGCGAGATGTACCGGCTCGAGAAGGACCAGGTGGTGGTGGGGCGGGGCGACAAGGTCGACCTGCGCCTGGTCGACGACGGCATCTCGCGCGAGCACGCCCGGTTGAGCCGGGACGGCGGGCGGGTCGTGCTCGAGGATCTGGGCTCGACGAACGGCACCTTCTGCAACGGCGTGCGCGTGCAGCGCCACCTGCTGGCCGAAGGCGACAAGATCCTGATCGGCTCCACCACCATCCTGAAGTTCAGCTGGAAGGACAAGCTGGACGAGATGTTCCAGCGCCAGATGTCGGAGTCGGCGCTGCGCGACGGGCTCACCCGCGCCTTCAACAAGCGCTACTTCCTCGACCGCCTGGAGGGCGAGTTCCAGTACGCGCTCCGGCACGGCGCGCCGCTGTCGCTGATCTTCCTGGACATCGACCACTTCAAGAAGATCAACGACGTCCACGGCCACCAGGCCGGCGATCAGGTCCTCTCGCAGCTGGCGACGCTGGTGATGAGCATGCTCGGCGAGGAGCAGACCTTCGCGCGCTACGGCGGCGAGGAGTTCGCCGTCCTCGCCCGGGGCGTCGAGCTCGAGGCGGCGGCCACGCTCTCCGAGCGGATGCGCGCCGCCATCGAGGCGCACCCGTTCACGTTCGCGGCCGGCACCATCCCGGTCACCGTCAGCGTCGGCGTGGCGCGCGCGCCGGGTCCCGGAATGAGCGCCGCCGGCGACCTGGTGGCCCGCGCCGACGAGGCGATGTACGCCGCCAAGCGCGGGGGCCGCAACCGGGTCTGCCTGGCGCCCGCCGTCCCGGACACGACGCCCACTACCTGAGCGTCGCGCGCTGGCGCAGCGCCCGGCGCAGGCGCGCCAGGTAGTCGGCGCGCGGGATGGCCACCGCGCCCAGGCGCCCGAGGTGCGGCGTGGGGACCTGCGCGTCGAGCAGCGAGAACCCGCCCGCCCGCAGCCGCGCCACCAGGTGGCCGACGGCGGCCTTCGAGGCGTCGGTGCGGCGGTGGAACATCGACTCGCCGCCGAAGAACCCGCCCAGCGCCACCCCGTAGAGGCCGCCCACCAGCGCGTCGCCCTCCCAGACCTCGACGCTGTGGGCGAGCCCGCGGCGGTGGAGCTCGCCGTAGGCGCGCAGGAAATCGTCGGTGATCCAGGTCGAGGGGCGGTCGCCGCCGGTCTCGGCGCAGGCCCGCATCACCTCGGCGAAGGCGGCGTCGACGGTGAACCGCCAGCCGGCCCGGCGCGCCGAGCGCCCGACGCTGCGGTGGGGCTGCCAGCCGTCGAGGTCGAAGATCGCCCGCGGATCGGGCGACCACCAGGTCAGCACCGGGTCCGACGACCAGGGGAAGATGCCGGCGCTGTAGGCGGCGATCAACGTCTCGACGTCCAGGTGGCCGCCGAGCGCGACCAGGCCGTTCGGTTCGGACTCGCCGTCCTCGGACGGCGGCGCGGGCACGGGGGTCGGCCTCGGCCGATCGTTGGCGTCCACCGCGGCCAGTTTACCAGCGTCCCGCGACGCCTCGCGCGTTACGCGCCGTGGCCGGCCGGCGCGTTCGAGCCTTCGGAGCCCATCGTCCCCATCCGCTCGTCCTCGCGATCCTCCCCTTCCTCGCGCCCCTCTTCGCGCTCGGCCTCGGCCTCACGTTCGCTCCCGCCGGGGTTGGTCATCCCCGTCTCGCGCGCGCGCCGCCGGCCGCCGCTCACCATCCCCCCCTTGCGACCCGCCTCCCGGG
>DASZVW010000855.1:0-3051 GCA_035546895.1 Polyangia bacterium | reverse complement strand
GTGCCGGGGGTGAAGCTGGCCTTGCCGCGCAGGGCCCGCTCGTAGGTGTCCTGGACCAGGTCGAGGGCGTCCGAGCGGCTGCGGAGGAGCCGCATCGCCCGCGCGAAGAGGACCGTTTCGTACCGAGACGCCATTTCATCGGGATGCATGGGCTTCCTAGTCAGCAACGGTTGTGCCACGCATAACTACCTGAAATGACAGTAGAAGCTGTGCGCGGCGCGGCGCGACTTGCGCAGCCGGCTTGCACAACTTGCGCAACTGGCACTTGCCCAACCCGGGCGCGCCTCGACATACTGGCGGCCGAGGACGACGGCGAGAGCGCGTTTCTGCTGGTGGTGGGGCGCGACTCCTACGCGACCTACAACCTCCCCGCCTCGGGCTCGCTGACCATCGGGCGGGGCGAGAGCAACACCGTCCGCATCGACGACCCGCTGGCCTCGCGCGCGCACGCCTGCCTGCACGTGGGCGAGGCGATGTCGCTCGAGGACCTGGGGAGCGTCAACGGCACCCGCATCAAGGACCAGCCGATCCAGCGCGGCGAGCGGGTCCCCATCCGGATCGGCGACACGGTGCAGATCGGCGCCTCGGTGCTGATCGTGCAGCGGCGGATGGCGCCGGTCGAGGAGGTGCGGCCGGAGACGCTGCGCGACGCCGCGCTGCCGACCGACGGCGCGCCGGTCCGCGGCGAGGCGATGCAGAAGGTCCACGCGCTCGCCGAGCGGGCGGCGGCCGGGACCATCAACGTCCTCAACACCGGCGAGACGGGCGTCGGCAAGGAGCTCCTGGCCGAGACCGTCCACCGCGCCTCGCCCCGGCGCGACGGCCCCTACGTCTGCCTCAACTGCGCGGCGCTGTCGGAGACGCTGCTGGAGAGCGAGCTCTTCGGCCACGAGCGCGGGGCCTTCACCGGCGCGGTGGCGGCCAAGCCGGGCCTGCTGGAGACGGCGGCGGGCGGCACGCTGTTCCTCGACGAGGTGGGCGAGCTGCCGCTGGCCACGCAGGCCAAGCTGCTGCGGGTGATCGAGACGCGCGAGGTGGCGCGGCTCGGCAGCGTGCGGCCGCGGCGGATCGACGTCCGCTTCATCGCCGCCACCAACCGCGATCTGGAGGCCGAGGTGGGGCGCGGCGCCTTCCGCCAGGACCTCTACTTCCGGCTCAACGGGATCACGCTGACCATCCCGCCGCTGCGCCTGCGCAAGGCGGAGATCCCGCACCTGGCCGAGACGTTCGCGCGCCAGATCTGCCGCGACCTGGGGCGGCCGCCGCCGGTGCTGCCGGCGCCGATCCTCCAGCTCCTCGAGTCGTATGCCTGGCCGGGGAACATCCGCGAGCTCAAGAACGTGGTCGAGCGGGCGGTGCTGTTGAGCGCCGGCCCGGTCATCGGGCGCGAGCACCTGCCGCTCGACAAGCTGTCGCCGGCGGCGATCCCCCCCGGCCAGACGACGCCCGCGCGGGTCGACACCCAGAAGCTCTCGGCGCCCACCGAGCGGGACAAGATCGTGATGGCGCTCGGCGCCTGCGCGGGGAACCAGAGCCGCGCCGCCGAGATGCTGGGGATGCCGCGGCGGACGTTCGTCAACAAGCTGGACGCCTACAACATCCCGCGCCCCAAGAAGAAGCGCGACGACACCACCGACAGCGACGGCTGAGCGGCGGCCTCAGATCTTGATGCGCAGAGCGACGCCCAGGTCGACGACCGGGTAGTCGTTCACCACCGCCGGGTTGGGGAGCGTCGAGATCAGGTTGGCGTTCTGGGACAGGAAGCTGGCCGGCACCTCGAAGCGGAACTCGCCGCCCAGGTGGCCGTAGTGGACGCCCGCGAAGGCCTCGACGGTGAGGTGGGTGAGGACGTCGACCGAGTAGTCGAGGCGGCTGATGAACGATTCGTCCGAGAGGTTGCCCAGCGTGGAGAGCGTGAAGGTGGTGTAGTTCCAGGAGTACGGTGCCGGGAGCGTCAGGAAGACCGCGGCGTACTGCCGGCCCACGTAGAAGAACGGGAAGGCGGAGGGATCCCCGCCCGCGAAGGCGGCCTCGATGAGCTGCGGGTAGGCCGAGGCGCCGGTGTAGCCCGGGTGGTTGTAGAAGTACTCCAGCCCCACCGTCCACATGTCGTTGTCGTTGTACTTGCGCGAGTAGTTGATGCCGCCGACCGCCTGGGTCTCGTAGCCGGTGAAGCCGTAGAGCCCGGCGGGGGCGCCGCCGCCCGGGGCGGCGAAGTAGTGCTCGAAGTCCTCGCCCGGGCGGACCGCGACGTCGCCGTAGACGTCGAAGTCCCAGATCCCCGTCGAGAAGTCGAAGCCGTAGCGCGGGCGCGAGCCGCGGTGCAGGTAGGTGTCGGCGCCCAGCTCGACGCCGGCCAGCACCACCTCGGCGCGGAAGGCGCCGGCCACCTGCCCGATCGTCGGCGTCGGGCTGTCGGGGTCCTCGGCGACCGCGAAGCCGTAGAAGTTCCATCCCTTCTCCTCCCAGGGGATGTTCAGCTTCAGCATGGTGGTCCCGGGGCGGGCGTCGAACACGTCGAGCGGGTTGCGCTTCTGCTGGTGCAGGTAGTCGGTCGGCTGCCAGAACCGCCCGGTCCCCCAGCGCACGTGCTGCTTGCCGGCGGTGACGAAGACGTGCTCGAAGATGTCGAAGCGGATCCACATCTGATCGAGCAGCGTGGCCGGGCCGCGCGTGTTGCTGAAGGTGGAGAACCCGGTGGCGCTCCCCGCGTTGGCGAAGGCGCCGTTCGAGCCGCTCTGCCCGGGCGAGGTCAGCTCGGCGGCGTTGGGGGGGAGCGTGGGGTCGTAGCTCATGCGGCCGAGGACGAAGGCGCGCACGCGCGGGTTGGGGCGGGCGTCGAGGTAGACGTCGAGCAGGCTGGGCGCCGACAGCGACCAGGCGGCGGGCGCCTGGCCGCCGGAGGCGGTCGACTGCGCGCGCAGATAGAGCTGGCCGCCGATCTGCAGCGGGTTCTCGGGCGCCACATAGTCGGAGAGGAACTTCACGTCCTGGTTGCCGCTCAGGAGCTCCTGATCGCGCGCGGTGCCGCCCGGCGCGGCGGCGGCCGCC
>DASZVW010000854.1:0-4392 GCA_035546895.1 Polyangia bacterium | reverse complement strand
AGCACGCGGCAGACGATCGACGGGTTCGGCGCCGCCGACGTCTGGAACGGCCCGCTCACCGCCGCGCAGAACACGCTGTTCTGGGACCCGGTCAACGGGATCGGCCTCTCGATCCTGCGCATCGGCATCGACGTCAACGGGACGCCGCTCGGCTCGGGCGCCTACGCCGACGCCGTCGCCGCCAACAAGTTCGGCGTCAAGGTCTGGGGGGCGCCCTGGTCGCCGCCCGCCGCCGACAAGAGCAACGGCAGCATCGACGACGGCGGGACGCTCCTCTCCGCCGACTACGCCTCGTGGGCCAACGTCCTGGCCGGCTTCGCGGGGACGTTCAAGGCAAAGACCGGCTTCCCGCTCTACGCGATCTCCGCGCAGAACGAGCCCGACTTCACCGCCAGCTACGCCTCCTGCCTCTTCACCTCGTCGCAGATGGTCGACTTCATCAAGGTGCTGGGACCGGCGCTGCACGCGGCCGGCACCCGCCTCATGGCCGCCGAGCCCGACTCCTGGAGCAACGTCTGGAGCGGCGACAGCTACGGCACGGCCATCCTCGCCGACGCGACCGCGAAGTCGCTGGTCGACGTCCTCGCCACCCACGACTACGGCCACGCCAGCGACAGCGTCTCCACGCGCCCCGCGCCGCCCGCCGGCCTGACCGCGCCGCTGTGGGAGACGGAGGTCTCCGACCTCACCGCCGAGGACGTCGACATCGGCCACGGTATCCAGGTGGCGACCTGGATCTACGCCGCCATCACCACCGGCGGCGCCAGCGCCTGGCACTACTGGTGGCTGGTCAACCTGGCCAGCGACGGCGAGGGGCTGCTGCAGGCCGGCGGCTCGACCGCCACGGCCGACATCCCCAAGCGCCTCTTCACCGTCGGGAACTTCAGCAAGTTCGTCCGCCCGGGCTACCTGAACGTCGCCGTCGGCGCGGCCCCCTCGGGCGTCCTGGTCGCCGCCTTCAAGAACCCGGCGGACGGGACCGCGGTCACCGTGGCCATCAACCCGGGCTCCGGGGCGGTGACGGTGCCGTTCTTCCTGGCCGGCGGCGGCGGCATCGCGCAGGTCACGCCGTACGTGACGTCGGCCAGCGCGAACCTGGCGGCCGGCGCGCCGATCGCCGTCTCGGGCGGCAACTTCAGCGCCGCGCTGGGCGCGCAGACGGTCACCACCTTCGTCGGCAAGCCCTAGCGCGCGGCGGCCGGCGGGCCGCCGTCGCCGCACGGGCCCGCGTCGCTAGGCGGCGATGCCGGGGAGCGGCGTCTTGCTCGAGCCGGTCAGGGCGGGGTCGCCGAAGCCGGTGAAGTTGGTGATCCCGAAGGCGTCGCACACGTTGAGCAGGATCCGCTCGTGCCGCTCGGTCGATTTGACGTAGCGGCCGCCGTTGGCCAGGCTGAGGTAGCCGTTCTTGCCGCTGGCCAGCACGAAGCGCATCGACTGCTGGTTGTGGTTCTGGGCGTCCCCCATGTCACGCGCCCAGATCATCAGCGTGTTGTCGAGCATCGTGGTGGCCCCGGTGGCGTCGAGCGGGTCGGGGACGTTGAGCGCGTTCACCAGGCTGGCGAACTGGGTCGCCAGGTAGGCCTCGAACTTCACCAGGTTGGCGTAGTTCGACGCCGCGCCGCTGTGGATGTAGCCGCCGTGCTGGTCGTCGTACGGCAGCGCGTAGCTCGAGGGCGCGTTGACCATCAGCTTCTGGTCGTTGCCGTACTCCAGGCAGGCCACGCGCGTGATGTCGCAGGCGAAGGCGTTGACGATGATCTGCTGGTGGACCAGGTTCGCCGCCAGCGCGTCCATGTCGTTCATGTACTGGAAGGTGCTGTCCGCCCCCGGCGTCGCCGGCTTGGTGCAGGTGGTCCCCGACGGCATGCTGGCGTTGAGCTTGTTCTCCAGCGCCTGGATCGAGGCGAGGTGGGAGTCGAGCTTGGCCTTCTCGTTGCTGCCCAGCGTCCCCTCGAGCCCGTTGATCTCGGCGGTGATGGTGTCGAGGATGCTCTTGCGCCGGGTGAGCAGCGAGGAGGCCGACATGCCGGTCGGCAGCGCGGCGCCGAACACCGTGTTGTACGCCGACAGCGGCGACCCGATGGTCGGGAGGTTGCCGCCGTTGGAGCCGCCGTAGAACTGGGACAGGCCGCTGTTCTCGTTGGTGTTGGCCCCCAGCAGGAGCGAGGAGATCGGCCGGTTGATCCCCTGCGCCACCAGGTTCTTGGCCACGAACTGGTCGACCGAGATCTTGATGACCGGGACGTTGTTGACCGCGTAGTAGCCGAACCCCTGGCCGGTGAGGCTGTCCGAGCTGCCGTGGCCGTCGTTGGGGTTCCCGCTCGGCATCCCCTCGACCAGGACGACGTTGTTGGCCACGGTGGAGAGCGGCTGGGTCATCGCGCTCCAGGCGGTGATCGTCGAGCCCGAGACGGTCGGCGTCCAGAGCGGCGGGTAGGTCCCCATGGAGCAGAAGACCAGCAGGCGCTTCGCCTGCTTGCTCCCGGCGAAGGCCTTCCGGCTGAGGCCCATGTTGATGAAGGGCGCCAGGAGGAGACTGGCGCCCACGCTGCCCACGAACTGTCTGCGGCTCGGCATTGGCTCGTCGTTCTCCTTACTGGTCCTGGACGCGGGTCGTGAAGTTGGGGGCGTGGATGATCGCCATCAGCGTGCTCTGCAGCGCGAACCCGTTGGACTGCGACTCGTTGTAGACGGAGTCGTAGGTGCAGCCGTCCTGGGCCCAGGAGCTCGACCCGTACACGTAGTAGGTCCAGTACCGCTCCATGCAGCGGGTCACGGCGTCGCCGCCCGCGCCGGCCAGGTAGCCCGCCAGGCTCGAGGCGCCCGACAGCCCCGTCACGTCGACGTTGCCGCTGGCGTCCCCGCCGGCCGGCGCGCTGTAGATGATCGCGGTGTCGTCGGTGGGCAGCCCGTTGTCGGTGGTGCGGTAGCGCCCCCACCCGTCGTAGTTCTCGAACGCGAACCCGATCCAGTCCATCTCCTTGTGGCAGCCGATGCAGTTCGGCTGCTCGTGCTCGTTGACGAAGTGCTGGCGGGTGGTCTCCACCGTCGTCGCGGGCATGAAGGTGGTGTTCAGCCCGGGCGGCGGGTTCATGATGTCCTGGCAGAGCATCCGCGAGCGGACCATGTGGCCCCGCTGCGTCGGCGAGTCGGTGTCCGGCCGCGCGTAGCCGTTGAGGATGGTCCCGGTGGCCAGCAGGCCCGGATCGCGCGTGGTGAGCCCGGCGTACTTGACGCTCTTGAAGGTGGTCGAGAGCCCGTTGGTCGGGATCCCGTAGAAGCTCGCCAGGTCGGCGTTCAGCCAGGAGTGGTCGGCGGTCAGCACCGAGCTGAAGGTCCCGCCGCCGTTGAACGCCTCCATGATCAGGTCCTGCGACTCGGTCTGCATCTCGTTCTGGGTGGTCGCCGAGATCTGGTAGACGGTCGCGTCGTGGGCGGTGGTGAAGAGGCGCGGCAGCCCGAGCCAGCCGTTCATGAAGCCCATCACGGCCACCGAGTTGCTGGCCGACCCCGCGGCGACGAGGCGCATCGCCTGCTGGTTGATCATGTCGGTCATCGCCAGGCTGCCGGCGGCGACCTGGTCCATCGCCGACAGGAGCGTGCTGTCGGGCGCGGTCCCGGTCAGCGTGTAGGCGAGCTCGCTGCCGACCTCGTACGGCGTCAGCGTGAAGGTGCTCCCGCTCTGGGTGCCGAGCTCGCTGCGATAGAGGAAGTACGGCGACTGCAGCATCGCCGAGATGACCGCCTGCGCGCCGTCGGTGTTCGAGCTGCCGGCCATGAACAGCTTGCTGTAGGTCCCGACGCGCGGGTCGCTGGAGGCGAGCGTGGTCCGGAAGGCCACGCGGCCGAACGCCTGCACGAACGAGGTCGCGCAGCTCGTCGCCGGCGCGCCCGTCGAGGTCGCCGCGCAGCTGGCGAACTGCGACAGCTTGCCGGCCGAGGCGGCCCAGGCGGCGATCGCCTCGGCGTTGTCCTCGAGCTGCGAGGCGTTCAGCCCCTGCACGAGCAGCCCGTTGGCGTCGACCGAGAAGCCGAGCACGCTCGGGTCGCTGAACACCGTCGCCACCGGGGCGGCGCCGGCCGTGTCGTTGAAGATGGTGTGGATGCTGGCCGCGAACTCGGGGGCGGAGAGGCGCCACAGCTTGCGCGGGCCGGGCGCGTTGCTGGTGCAGGGATCGGGCGCCGCCAGCACGCTCGGCAGGATGGCCACGCCGCCGTCGACGGCGTCGACGCCGCCGGTGCCGGGCGCGGCGCCGCCGGTGCCGGTGCCGCTGCCGTTTCCGGCGCCGGTCGCGCCGCCGCTGCCGCTCCCCGTGGAGCTGCCGAGGCCGCTGGAGCTGCCGAGGCCGCTGGAGCTGCCGCCGCCCGTGGGGCCGATGCCGTCCTGGCCAC
>DASZVW010000853.1:0-5026 GCA_035546895.1 Polyangia bacterium | reverse complement strand
AGCCGCGACGGTCGGACCATCTTTCACTCAGCGGAGGAACAGTTGATACGCGGGGTTCTCGCTCTCGTCCCAATGGCGGTAGCCGAGCTCGGCCAGCGAGCGGCGCAGGGCCGCCCGATCGCGCGGCGGGACCTGCAGCCCCACCAGCACGCGCCCGGGGTCGGCCCCCTGGTTGCGGTAGTGGAACAGCGAGATGTTCCAGGCGGGCGACATGCTGGCCAGGAAGCGCATCAGCGCCCCGGGGCGCTCGGGGAACTCGAACCGGTAGAGGCGCTCGTCGCGGGCCAGCGCCGAGCGGCCGCCCACCAGGTGGCGCAGGTGCTCCTTGGCCAGCTCGTCGTCGGCGTCCTCATCTACGGCGTCGCGAGCTGCCTGCAGAGCTTCGGGGGCGGCTCGGGCGCGGCCGGGCGGCGCGCGAACGAGAGCCGGAACGACTACGGCGAGAACAGCCGGAACGACGAGCCGGGCCAGGCGAGCCGCCCCACCGTCGGCAGCGGCCAGGCCGCCGACGGCGGGCCGTCCCGCTGAGCGTACGGCCGCTCAGATCCCGACGCCCGCCTTGAGGACCAGCGCGTCGTGGTTGATGTCGGTGAGCGCGATGTCGGGGGAGCCGGCCCCTGGCGGCGCGGCGTCGGTGGCGCCCCGCCAGGTGGTGTGCAGCCACCCGAGCGACAGCGAGAGGTAGCTGCGCCCCACGACGTAGAGCTCGGCGCCGGCGTCGACGCCGAACTCGTAGAGGTAGGTGGTCGCCGCGGCCTGCGTCACCACCAGGCCGTCGACGGTGATCGGGCCTTCGGTGTGCCCGGAGAGCGCCCCGCCGGCCAGGCGCCCCTCGACGAACGGCGTGATCCGCCCCGGCAACTGGACGCCGGCGTTGAGGCCGAGCAAGAGGTCGGCGAGCCGGGCGCGATCCCCCATGTAGGTCGCGTCGCCCAGCCCGCCCTCGAGCTCGAGCCCCGCCCGCACCCAGCGGCGCGAGAGCGGGTAGACGTCGACGTGGAGCGCGTCGAGCGGGATCGCGCTGCCGTCGAGGTTGCCGATGGCGAACCGCACGAACGAGAGCTTGAGCCGCGGGTTCGGCTGAGCCGCCGGCGGTAGCGGCGGCGTCACCGTTTCGTCAATCACCGGCTCGGCCGGCGACAGCGGCTCCACCTCGTCGGCCCGCGCGGACGGCGCGGCCGCCAGCAGCGCGAGCAAGCCCAACCACCACGCGCGTCCCATCCTTCGGGTCGATGCACCGGCCGCGCCAGCTTGGCTCGGCCGCGGGCGTCGACACCGCGCCGCGGGCGCTCAGTGGCGGCTGCTCTGCTCGGCGCGGTGGGCGCCGCTGACGGCGGCGAGCGGTACCGGCACCGGCGTCCCGTTGGCGTGCGCGGGGAGCACGGCGCGCGTCAGGCGCTCCTTGCGCGCGTGCCGCGCCGCCGACAGCGCGTACGAGAGGCCGACGGCGACCGAGATCGGCGTGACGACCGCCAGGATCAGGTTGGAGGCGCCGACCAGCTTCAGCCCCGACAGCAGCAGCACGATCGCCAGCGACGGGCGGATCACGTAGTCGGGGGCCCGCGAGGAGAACCGCGCGCCCACGAACACGCCGGGGATGCTGCCGATCAGGATCGAGACGGTCAGCCCCAGCTTGAAGTTGCCGAACAGCAGGTGGCCGATCGCCGCGCTGGCCACCAGCGGCACCGCCTGGACCAGATCGGTCCCCACCAGCTCGGAGAGCTCCATGCGCGGGTAGAGCAGCAGCAGCGCCACGATGATCAGCGAGCCGGAGCCGACGGAGGTGAGACCGACGACCAGGCCGCCCACGATCCCGATCAGCAGCGTGGGGATCCGCTTGAGCTCGAACGAGTGGGGCGCCTGCCGCCGCGAGATCAGCAGCGGGCGCACGACGAGGCCGTTCACCACCACCAGGAGCGCGATCCCCAGCGCCAGCTTGATGTGCCCCTGCAGCGCGATCCCCGCGTCCATCCGCCGCAGCAGGAGGACGCCGAAGAACGCCGAGGGGATCGACCCGAGCATCAGCCAGGCCACCAGCCCCCGCTGGACGGTGCCGCGCCGCCAGTGGACGGCGCCGCCGATCGGCTTCATCACCATCGCCGCCACGATGTCGCTGGAGACGGCGGCCAGCGGCTCGACGTGGAACAGCAGCACCAGGATCGGTGTCATCAGCGCGCCGCCCCCCATGCCGGTCAGCCCCACCACGAACCCGACGAACAGGCCGCTGGCGATGACGAGAGGATCGAAGACCGCGTGCATGCGTTACCGCCCGAGAGCGGGGTAGTAGAGCACAGTAGCGGCACCGACGGAAACCGGGTCATCCGCTTTCCGACGGGCCGCGTCCTCGACGGTGAACACGCGTCGATCAAATGGTAAGAACGGTCGCGAACCTTCGTCCGGGCGTCGCCCGAGACGGCCCGGCGCGGCGGTCGGGCCGCCACGTTCATGGCGTCGTGGCTCTGCGTCGGGTGGCCCGGGGCCATGTTATCGTCCACGGATGAGGCGGGCGGTCTGGATCGTGGGGGCGCTGCTGACGGCAGGCTGTGTCGGCCGGGGCGAGACGTTGGGCACGACCGGTTGGCGCGGCGGCAAGTCCGCCGACGCCGCGGGCGGCTGGAGCGGCGCCACCGGTGACGCCGGCGCCGTCAAGGACGCCGCCCCCGCCGGTGACGCCGGCGCCGTCAAGGACGCGACCGTCGCCAAGGACGCGGCCGCCGGCGACGTCCGTGCCTCCGACGGACGGCCGCCGGCGACCTCGAACGACGGCGGGTCGGGCGGAACGGTCGACGCCGGTCGATCGCCGGACGGCGCCGGGCGGGTGCTCGGCGTGTGCACGCGCGGGGCCGACTGCTTGACCGGATTCTGCTCCGGCGGCGTCTGCTGCAACACCGCGTGCACGGGCCCCTGCGTGAGCTGCGCGATCAGCGGCCGGCTCGGCACCTGCTGGCCGGTCCCCGCCGGCGCCGTCGATCCGCGCGGCCTCTGCGTCGACGAAGGGGCAGCGAGCTGCGGCACCAACGGCACCTGCGACGGCACGGGCGCCTGCGCCGGCTACCCGGCCGGGACGCTGTGCGCGCCCGGCGCCTGCAGCGGCACGCTCTGGACGTCGCCGAGAACGTGTGACGGGGCCGGAACCTGCGTCGCGGCGCTGACGGTCCCGTGCTCGCCGTTTCGCTGCGCCGTCGGCGGCGACACCTGCACCACGTATTGCGCGACCTCGGACGACTGCGCGCCCGGCGTCGCCTGCGCGGCGGGCGTCTGCGGGACGAAGCCCCAGGAGACCTGCTCGATCGACGCCGAGTGCGCGAGCGGACACTGCGCCCAGAACGTCTGCTGCGCCTCCGCCTGCGCCGGGCCGTGCTCGTCGTGCGCGCTCCCCGGGACCGTCGGCACCTGCGAGCCGGATCCGGGCGCCGATCCGGCGACCTGCGGGTAACCTCTCCGGCGTGTCTCCCGAAACGGCCGACGCCGTCCTCGATCGCCTGTTCGCCGTCCGCCCGGCGGACTTCGTCAAGGAGCGGACCGCCCTCGTCAAGGCGCTCAAGGCGGCCGGCCGGCGCGAGGAGGCGGCCGGCGTCGAGAAGCTGCCGCGGCCGACCCCCTCGGTCTGGGCGGTCAACCAGCTCGCGCGCCACGTGCCGGCGCTGGTGCAGCGGCTCGGCGAGGCCACGGCGCGGCTGCAGGAGGGCGGCGCGGGGAGCTACGCCGACGCGCTCGCCGCCCACCGCGACGTCCTGACGACGCTGCGCGCGAAGGCCGAGGAGATCCTGGAGGCCGCCGAGCTGCGCCCCACGCCCGACGTCCTCACCCGCGTCGTTTATGACCTGCGCGCCGGCGTGCTCGATCCTCGGTTGCGGCCGCTGGTCGAGGGCGGTCGCCTGGCCCGCGACGTCGCCGGGGAGGGGGCGGTGAACCCATTCGAGCAGGAGCTGCCGGAGCGCCCGGCCGCCTCGCTGCCCGCGCCCGCCCCCGAGCGCGACGCCGAGGCCGCGCGGCAGGCGGCGGCGCGCGCCGAGGAAGAGCGGGTGGCCCGGCTGCGCCGGCTCAAGACGTTGCGCGAGGCAGTCGCCGCGGCGGAGACCGCCTGCGCCCGAGACGAGCGGGCCGCGGAGGTCGCCCGGCGCGATCTTGGCGAGGCGGAGCGGCGGCTCGCCGCCGCGCGCGCCGCGCTGGCGGCGGCGACCGCGGCGCTGGCAGCCGCCGAGTCCGAGGCGCGATCGCGCTAGCTCACCGCGCCCGTCAGTCGGCGCAGAGCATGACCTTGCCGCAGGTCACCTCGCCGATGGCCAGCGCGCGACCGTTCGGCGAGAAGGCGACCGAGACCGGATAGTAGGTGGGGACGACCTGGGCGTAGCGGCCCCGCGCCGGGTAGGCGTAGATGCTGGCCGCGCCGCCGGCGAAGGGGCTGCCGCTGGCGATCGCCAGGTACGCGCCGTCGCCCGACCAGGAGAGCCCGGCCACGCCGTTCGGGTTGCCGTTGGTCGCGAACGCCACCGCGGCGCCGCTCGGACCGCCGGCCGTCACCGGGTTCGTCCAGAACTGGAGCTCGCCGCTGTCGTCCCCCACGGCCAGCAAGGTGCCGGTGGGGGCGAAGGCGGCCGCCAGCACGTCGACGCTGGTGCTGGTCTCGACGGTGAACGCCGCCACCGGCGTTATCGTCGACCCGCTGATCTGGACGATCTCCGCCCGGCCGGTGTCGAACCCCACCCCGACGATCGTCTGGGTGGCGCTCGACCCTGCCTCCAGCGACAGGCTGAGCGGGTAGACGCCCAGCGCGTACTTGGTCGGGGCGCCGCCGCTGACGAGGGTGTGGACGTAGAGGTTCTCGGCGCCGTCGATGGTGACGATCCGCTGGCTGTCGGCGGTGACCGCCACGCCGCGGACCTGCCCCGAGACGCCGGTGAAGGTGGGGCCCAGCGTCCAGGTGGCGGTCTTGTAGGTGGCGAGCGCGCCGTTCGACCCGGCGACCAACGTCGCGCCGTCGGGCGAGAAGGCGACGTAGGTCTGCCCGTTGGTCGAGATGATG
>DASZVW010000852.1:0-2811 GCA_035546895.1 Polyangia bacterium | reverse complement strand
GTCATGCGGGTGACGCTGATCCGTCACGCCGAGGCGGGGGACGACGCCCCCCGCGACGAGGCGCGCGCGCTCACCGTGCGCGGGCGCGAGGACGCGCGGCAGCTCGGGCACGCGCTCGCCCGGCGCGGCGTCGAGTTCTCGCTGATGGTGACGAGCCCGCTCGTGCGCGCCGTGCAGACCGCCGAGATCGTGGCCGCCGAGATCGGCTACCGCGAGCGCCTGGCGGTGACCGACCTGCTGGTCCCCGAGGGGACGCCGGCCCGGGTGCTCACCTTTCTCAAGGCCACCGCCCGCGAGCTCGCCGACGGCACGCCGTCGGTGGCACTGGTGGCGCACGAGCCGATCCTGTCGGGGATCGCCGCCGCGCTGATCGGCAAGGCCCGCTACCCGCCGCTCCGCAAGACCGAGGCGCTGCGCATCCGCCTCGGCGGCGACGGCCCCGACGGAAAAGGGATCCTCCGCTGGCGGGTCGACGCCCGCGGCCACCGCGAGCAGCTATGAGAAATCGGGCGCTTCGCTTAAGATGACCCCGTCGAATGGGCGCCAACAAGACCCCGGGACCGGTCGCCTCGACGTTCAAGGACACCACCGAGACCAAACCCGCGGTCCCGCCCGAGTCTGACCGGGAGCAGAAGCGGAACCTCGCCTACCTGGTCGTGCTGGCCGGGGTCAGCGCCGGCGAGATGTTCAAGCTGCAGGCCGACAAGACGGTGGTGGGGCGCGGCCCCACGGTCGCCATCCGGCTCAACGACGAGGGGGTCTCGCGCGAGCACTGCGCCTTCCTGCGCGACGGCGAGAAGATCGTGGTCACCGACCTCGGCTCGACCAACGGGACCTTCTGCAACGGGATCAAGGTCGATCGCAAGGAGCTGGCCGACGGCGACAAGATCATGGTCGGCTCGACGACCATCCTGAAGTTCACCTACCACGACTACCTGGACGAGGTGTTCCAGCGCCAGATGTACGAGTCGGCGCTGCGCGACGGCCTGACCAAGGTCTTCAACAAGAAGTACTTCACCGACTACCTGGAGAAGGAGTTCGCCTTCGCCGCCCGCCACAAGGGGCCGCTGGCGCTCATCTTCCTGGACATCGACCACTTCAAGAAGATCAACGACACCCACGGCCACCCGGCCGGTGACTTCGTGCTCGCCGAGCTGTCGCAGATGATGGCCGAGCTCTTGCGCACCGAGGACGTGCTGGCCCGCTTCGGCGGCGAGGAGTTCACCATCCTCTGCCGCGGGTCGGACCAGACCGGCGCCAAGATCGTCGCCGAGCGGCTGCGCGCCGCCGTCGAGGAGCGGAAGTTCACCTTCGGCGGCAAGGACATCCCGGTCACCATCAGCCTGGGCATCGCCGCGGTGCCCGAGAGCGGCGTCAACGACCACGCGTCTTTTCTCGCCGCCGCCGACAAGGCGCTCTACGAGGCCAAGCGGAGCGGCCGCAACCGCGTCTGCCTGCACGGCTCCGAGAAGACGCCCCGCCCCGAGCCGCGCGCCCCCCGCGACAAGAGCGGCCCGACGGGCGCCTGAGCGCCGGGCGGCCTACCGCCGCGCCGCGCCCGCCCGTCGAAGCATGAAGGCGACCGCGCGGTTCGCGCCCACGGAGGTCAGCCGGACGCCAGGGTGGGCGGTGGCCCAGACCCGGTAGATCTCGTCGACGAACGCCTGCCCCACCTCCTCGATCCCCCGGTAGTCGAACACCACCTCGCGAAAGCGGTCGAGCCCCAGCGCGACCCGACGGGCCTCCGAGCGAGAGATGAACCGCGTGCCGAGCGCGAACAGCTTGACGATCACGCGTGTCTTGGCGAACTCGAGGTCGTCGGTGAATTCGGCGAACACCTCGGCGAGCTTCCGTCGCACCCGCGTCGCCGCCTCGAACCGGACCCGGGTGCCCCGGCGCGGCGGCAGCACCTCACCCACGCCGACGTCGGCCCGGAGGTTGTCGACCTCCCAGCGGAGCGTGCCGCTCTCGAGCGTGAACCGATCGGCGACCTTCGAGGTGAAGAAGATCCCTTCGCCGGTGTGCCCGAGCGGCAAGGTCGTGAGCTTCCCCTTGCTCAGCTGCGCCAGCGCGTCGAGCTCCGACGGAAGGCGGAGGGTCCGCCGCAGGTTGGCGAACGCCCCCCGCCCCTGATCGACGATCTCGAACGCCAGCCCGCGCGGGATGGCCTCGAATCGGACCTCGATCTCCTTCGCGCCCGAATGCTCGATGGCGTTGTTCAACATCTCGGTGAAGGCGTACTGGAACACGGAGCGCGCGTCCGGGCCGAGCTCGCCGAGGGCGGGGAGCGTCGACGACAGCTCGCTCCAGACGCGATCCTCGGCGACGGCGCGCGGATATCGGCGGACGAACGGGAGGCTGGTCGCGCTGCGATACCGGACCGCGCGCCCCCGCCCCTCGGTCGTCAGCCGCCCGGTCTCCACCAGCGCGGCGAGGTGGCGATGCGCGGCCTGGCGCGAGATCCCGGCCGCCGCCGCGATCTCACCGGCCGAGCGGACCTGCCCCCCCTCGAACAGGCGCCAGATCAGGTCACGGCTGTCGGTCGGCATGTGGAAATCGTAAACAGCTTCCCCGGAATCGTAAACAGGGAACGCCGAATCGTAAACCCCAGGTCCGGCGGCCCCGGCCGGCGCCGGTGTGCGCCGTCGGCGCCTCGCGAGGCGGCGTCCGGGCGTGGCACGCGTCAAGTTCTGGTCGGCCGCCCCTTTGTTCTCCGAGGAGGCCCTCGATGCGCAGACTTCTCGCAGCGGTGATGATCGCGGCCGGGGCGGCGGCCGCCCCCGCGTGCAACAGCCAGGATCAGACGGGGAG
>DASZVW010000851.1:0-1682 GCA_035546895.1 Polyangia bacterium | reverse complement strand
CGGGGAGGGCTATCGCCGCGCCGCCCTCGAGGTGCGGGACTTCATCCAGCCGCGCTCCTGGCTGTTCGGCGAGCACCGGGCGACGCCCGCCGACGAGGAGTTCCTGGCCGAGCTGCTCGAGGACGCGGTGGCCCGGGCGGCCGAGGGGACGCGGGAGGCGCTGCGGGAGGCGTTGCAGCCGGCGCTCGACGACGGCGAGGATCCCGCGCAGACCGCCAAGCTGCGGGCCCGCGCCGCGCGCGCGGTGGAGGCGGCGCTCGATCGCTTCGCCGCCTACGCGCGCGGCGTGATCGAGGGGGGCGCGGTCCCCGACTTCTTCCGCCACCAGCTCCCCCGCCTGCGGCTGGAGATGGCCGCCATCCGCGACGTCCTCACCCGGCGCGCGCCGGCGCCCGAAGAGACGCTGTTCGCCGGGCTCAAGCGCGACCTCGACGCCGCCTTCAAGGACGCTGGCGCCGCGCTGGAGGCGGCCAGCGCCGACGACGAGATGCGCGCCCTGATCCACGACGAACGGATCGCCCGCCCGCTCGACGCCCTCGCGCGCGCGGTCGACGCGCTCGCGTCGTAGCCGTCATCGGCGCTGGCAGCGCGGGCAGAAGAACGTCGCCCGCCCGCCGTCGACCCGCCGCCGGATCGGCGCCCCGCAGCGGGTGCACGGCTCGCCCGCGCGCCCGTACACCAGCAGCGCCGCCGCGTTGTCGCCCTCGAGCCCGTCGGCGTCGACGTAGTCGCGCAGCGTGGTGCCGCGGCGGGCGATCCCCCCCTCGAGCGTCTCGCGCACGGCGGCCAGCAGCGCCGCCGCGCGACGGGCGAGCCGCCTGGCGGGCGTCGCCGGATGCGCGCCCACCCGGAACAGCGCCTCGGCCACGTAGATGTTGCCGAGCCCGGCGATCCGGCGCTGGTCGAGGAGGAACGCCTTGATGGGCGCCCGCGCCTCGGCGAGCGCCGACGCCAGCGCCGGGGCGTCGAGCTCGCTCAGCGGATCGGGGCCCAGCGCGGCCAGCGCCGGATCGGCGGCCAGTGGCCGCCCCGGCGCCACCCAGCCGAACCGCCGCGCGTCGGTGAAGCGGAGCTCGTCGCCGCCCGCCAGCGCGAACACCACGTGGGTGTGCGCCGCGCGCGCCGCCGCCGCCGGCTGCACCCGCAGCCGCCCCGTCATCCCCAGGTGGACCACCACCCCTTCGTCCTCGCCGCCCGCGACCTCGATCAAGATGTACTTGCCGCGCCGGCGGACGCGCGCGACGGCGCGCCCGACCGCCACCGCCCGCAGCCCGCGCAGGTCGACCTTCCGCCCGAGGTGCAGCCCCTGGCCGCTCCACCAGACGCTCTCGATGCGGCGCCCGCGCACCCGCGGCAGGAGACCGCGCACGATGGTCTCGACTTCGGGGAGCTCGGGCATCGCGGGTCAGGCCTTTCCACCGGCGGCGCCCAGAGCATCCGCCAGCCGCGCGAAGTCGGCCACCGAGAGCTCCTCGGCGCGCCGGGTCCCGGCGATGCCGCTCGCCTCCAGCGCCGCCGCGGCGATCGGCTCGCCGAAGCCCGCGCCGAGCGCCCGCCGCAGCATCTTCCGGCGCGCGGCGAAGGCGCGCTTGACCACCTCGTCGAAAAGCGCCGGATCGCGCACCGCCGCCAGCGGCGCCGCCCGCGGCACCAGGCTCAACACCGAGGAGGTCACCGCCGGC
>DASZVW010000850.1:0-1974 GCA_035546895.1 Polyangia bacterium | reverse complement strand
TGCCCCGGACGCCGGCCGGCGCACGGCGCCGGGCCGCCGCGCTCGCCCTGCTGGCCGCGGTGGCCTGCGCCCGGCCGCGGCCCGGCGCCGACGTGCTCACCCAGCACGACGACAACGCGCGCTCCGGCGCCACCCTGACCGAGACGGCGCTGACCCCGGCGGCGGTGGCGGGGGCCGGCTTCGGCCGGCTCGCCGAGCACGACGTCGACGGCGGCGTGGTGGCCCAGCCGCTGGTCCTGCACGGGGTGCCGACCGCGGGCCACGGCCGCCGCGACCTCCGGCTGGTGGCGACGGAGACGAACTGGGTCTACGCCTTCGACCTCGACGACGCCGGCGCCGGCCCGGCCGGCGCGCCGCTGGCCGCGCGCCAGCTCGAGCCCTCCGGTCCCGTCGAGCCGGCCATCTGCGGCGAGACCCCGTCGCAGCGGGTCGGCATCACCGGCACGCCCGTCATCGACGCCGCCACGCGCACGATGTACGTCGTCGCCCGCAACGCCCGCGATCACCAGTACTACCTGCACGCGCTTGATCTGGCGGCCGACCTCGCCGATCGCCGCCCGCCGGTCCGCATCGCCCCGGTCGATCGCGCCGCCGCGCCGCCGATCGCCTTCCACGCCGAGTGCCAGCGCAACCGCCCGGCGCTGCTCCTGCAAGGCGGGGTGGTCTACGCCGCCTTCGGCAGCCTGGCCTGCGACCGCGACTGCCCGGACGGCTCGCCCTACCGCGGCTGGGTGGCCGGCTACCGCGCCGCCGATCTGGGCGAGGCGGGCGTCTTCTGCACCGGCGCCGACGCCGGGCACGCCGGCATCTGGCAGGGGGGCGCCGGCCTGGCCGGCGACGGCGATCGTCTCTACCTCATGACCGGCAACGGCCCGGGCGCGCTGGGCGACGCCTTCGTCGCGCTCGCCGCCTCGCCCGCACCGCCCGGGCTGAAGCTGGCGGCCGCGCACCAGCCGCCGAACCACGCGGCGCTCGATCGCAACGACGCCGACCTCGGCTCGGGCGGCCCACTCTGGCTGCCGCCCGGGGTGATCGTGGGCGGCGGCAAGGAGGGGCGCTACGAGGTGCTCGACGCGCGCACGCTGGCGCCGCTGCAGGACGCGGCGACGCCCGCGCACCCGGCCGAGGGTTTCCAGGCCTTCGTCAACGCCTACCACGACGACCCGCGCGCGCCCGCCTGCGCGCCCCAGCCGCGCTCGACCTTCCCCAGCAACTGCGACACCGCCGCCGTCCCCGGCTGCTACGTGGCGCCCGCGCGCTACGCCGACGGCGAGGACTGCGGACCCAACGTCAACGGCAGCCCGGTCTTCTGGGCGCAGGCGGGGCCGGGGTACGGGCTCGTCTACCAGATGCCGGGGCGCGACGACCTGAAGGCGTTCCGCTACCACCCGGCGGCGCGCCACCTCGACGAGACGCCGGCGGCGGTCTCCGCGGCGCGCGCCGTCGAGGGGATGTCGGGCGGCTTCAGCGCGCTGTCGGCGAACGGCGCTCGCGACGGCGTCCTCTGGGTGTCGTACCCGCGCGGCGACCCGCAGTGGCAGAACGTCCCCGGCCGGCTGGCGGCGTTCGACGCCCGCACGCTGCGCGAGCTCTGGCACGACGACGGTGGCTACCTGTTCGCCAAGTTCACGCCGCCCACCGTCGCCGACGGGCGGGTCGTCCGCGCCACGCTGTCGGGCAAGGTGGTGGTGTACGGCCTGCGCCCGGAGGTCCGGCCGCGCTCGTTCGCCGGACGCCTCGCGGATCGCCTGGCGGCGCTGTTCCGGCCGCGGCCGTTCGTGGCGCCGCCGCCGGTCGGCCGCGCCGCGGTCGACGAGAAGTACAAGCTGGCCGGCGGCGAGAGCGGTTTCCTGGGGAAGCCGGCCTTCGACGCCCGCCCGGTCCAGGACGCCGCCGGCGGCTGGTACCGCGACTTCCGCGGCGTGGTCATCGGCTCGGTCGCCTCGACCGTGGCCGTGCATCGCGCCGCGCCCG
>DASZVW010000849.1:0-2930 GCA_035546895.1 Polyangia bacterium | reverse complement strand
CGCCGGTCGCCTGGCTGCCGCCCTTGCCGCCGGTGCCGGTGGGGTTGTTCGAGCTCGACGAGCAGGCCGAAGCCCCCAGGCCGGCCACGGCCACGATGAAGAAGAAGCTCAACAGATATTTACGCATGGGTCTTGGTCCTTTCACTCGCAGTAGCCGTGCCGGCAGCTCTTGCCGCCGCCACAGGTGCTGCCGCCGTCGGTGGCCGAGGCGGTGCAGGGGGTGCAGCCGGCGGGGACGTTCCCCGTCGCCGAGGCCACGTAGGCGCAGTTGCAGGTGGCGCTCGGCGTGTAGACCGAGAGGTACCCGGGCGAGTCGTTGGCCTTGGCGACCGACATCGCGCAGAGCGGGATGGTCCCCGCGACCGCGTCGAGCTGCACGTAGTCGAAGGTGGGGTCGGTCGTCACGCCGGTGATCAGGTTGATGAGCTTGGAGGCCGCCGCGCTCGGCTGGCCGGCGCCGCCGTCGGTGGCGTCGACGGTGTAGAGCAGGTGCTCGTAGCCCCAGGCGAAGTAGTGCCCGTCGCGGACGTTCTGGCGATCGCGCGCGCCCGGCTCCGAGTCGACGTAGTAGGCCTTGCTCTGGCCGGTGGCCGCGAAGGGGAGGGCGATGAACGCCGCGCCCGCGGTGGCGGCGTGGTCGAGGTCGAACACGTCCGCGCCCAGGAAGCCGATGGCGTTCAGGCTCCCCTGGTTCTTCGAGGGGTAGTTGCCGACGGCGGCCGCCATGCCCGGGCTGCCGCCCGAGACCTGCTGCGGCGTCATGTTGTTCCCGAAGAAGGCGAGGTCGTCGAGGCCGATGGCCGCCGAGGTGATGATCTGGCTGCCCGAGGTGGTGCCGCGGACGAACACGCCGTTCATGCCAAAGGTCACCTTGTTGTCGGGCGAGGTGTAGCTGCCGCAGCCCCAGATGTCGTTCCCCTCGAGCGCGGTCAGGTAGCCGGTGGTGTTGTTCTGGGGGACGATGATCTCCATCGCCTGGGCGGGGCCGAGCGCGTCGCGCAGGTTGGCCGGCGCGGCGGGCGCCTGGTTGCTGCTGGCGCAGGAGTCGTAGAAGACGTCCGAGACGCCGACGTCCAGATAGGTGTTGGCGCCGATCGCGCAGTTGGTCGGCGAGGCGGTCCCGTTGGCGAGGTAGTAGGTGCCGGTCCCGGTGATGGCGGTGTGGCCGCCGATGGCGCTGGCGCCGACACAGGAGGCCGACGAGACGTAGATGACCGTGGTGGGCGTCGTCTCCTGGGCCAGCTTGGCGGCGTAGAGGTTCAGCGTGGGGACGAAGGCGCTCGAGCCGCCCACGTAGATCGGGTTGGGGAGCGACGAGCACTGCGTGACGCCGGCGTCCTGCGCCCGTGCGGCGCGGGTGGCCAGCATCCCGCCGGCGGCCGCGGCGAGCGCGACGGCGAAGCGAGTTGAACGTGTCATTGGTTAATCCTCCGAATCATTGTTTGTGCGTTCGCTGCACCGGTATCGCGGCGCACACAACGGGGTCAACGGTGATCCCGGCGCCACCGTGAAGTGTTGCGACCGCGTCGATCGTCCGACACGCCCGTGACGACTCCGTGACGACTTCGCCCGCCCGCGGCGTCACCGATCCGTCACCGCGCGCCATCAACGGCTGCGATAAGCTCGCCGGGATGTTTCGGGTGTTGGTGGTGGACGACGACGCGGACATCAACGAGGCCGTCCGCGAGGGGCTGCGCAGCGGCGGGTACGACGTGGTGGGCGCGCTCTCCGGGGCCGAGGCGCTGGCCGAGGTCGAGCGGCGCTGCCCGGACCTGGTGCTGCTCGACCAGATGCTGCCGGACATCGACGGCGTCGAGGTCTGCCGCCGGCTGCGCGAGGCGCCGCGCACCCGCCGCGTCCCCATCATGTTCCTCACCGCGCGCGCCGGGCAGGAGGCCCGCGTGCGCGGGCTGGCGCTGGGGGCCGACGACTACGTGGTCAAGCCGTTCAGCCTGCGCGAGCTCATCTTGCGGGTGGGGGCCGTCCTGCGCCGGGCCACGCCGGTGGAGATGCGGCTGCCGCCCGAGTGGATCCGGCTGCGCGATCAATACAGGGTCTGGAACCGCTACGCCGACATCCATCTCTTGCGCGGCGAGTGGCGCGACTGCCTGGAGCTGTCGCGCAGCATCGTGCACAACTGCGACGCCGCCCTCGGCCCCGACGAGCGCCGGCGGATCTACGAACGGATCGCCCGCTGCGCGCGGGAGCTGGGCGACGTCGAGGCCCAGCGGTCCTGGCAGAGCAAGGCCGAGCAGCTCTGACCCACGAGTCCCCGGGGGCGGCGCGCCGCCTTTTTCTCCGCGACCATCCCCACCTGCGCGCCGCTCCCGGGTTCCTCTCCCTGACCCAACCCCGTATCGGACTCTTTAGATGCTGGCCTCCGTGCCGCCCAACGCCGCCTCGACGGAGATCAACGTCAGCCGATCGCGCAGCCAGAGCGAGATGTCGGCGATGTCCAGCGCGCCCAGGAACAGGCCCCGCTGGCAGACGATCGGCAGGTGCCAGCGGCGCTGCGCGCACATCCGGCGCAGCGCGGAGCCGACCGTGTCGCTCTCGCGCAGCGGCTCGGCGCAGGGGAGCATCACCTCGGCCAGCGGGATGGCCCGCAGGTCGTCGACCTCGGCGGCGGCGCGGGTCAGGATCTCCCGGTCGGTCACCACGCCGACCGGCCGGTGGTTCCGGACCACCACCGCGGCGCCGCGCGCCCGCTGGCGCATGGCCGCGATCGCGGTGGCCAGCCCCGCCTCGGGCGACAGCGTGAGCGCCGGGCCGCGCGGGATGTCGGTCACCCGCACGTCGAGCCGCAGCCCGTCGACGGCGATCGGACCGCCTTCCCGTCCGGCCTCGTCCCGGCGGCCCGCCAGGAGCTCTCCCGGACCGAGCTCGTCGTCCGGCCCCTCGCTGATCTCGAGAACGTCGAAATCGAACAT
>DASZVW010000848.1:0-1668 GCA_035546895.1 Polyangia bacterium | reverse complement strand
GGCTCTCCGGCGGCCACCCGCACCAGCGCCGGCACCGCCCGCGGATCCCGCAGCGCTCCCAGCGCGCGGACGGCGCCGAGCTGAATCTGCCGGTCGGCGTCCTCCAGCCGCGCGAGCAGCGGCAGCGTCGCCAGCGCCGCCCCGGCCGCCCCCTGCCGCGCCGCCGCCGCCACTACCGCGACCGCCTGCTGGCGCACCTCGCGGCTGTCGTCGTCGAGCGCCCCCAGCACCGCGGCGAGCGAGGGGCCGACCTCGTGCCGCCCGAGCGCCTCCAGCGCCCGCGTCCGCACCCCGGCGTCGCGATCGCGGACCGCCTGCTCCAGCGTGCGCCGCGCGGCCGGCGGGAGCGCCGGCGCCGTCCCCAGCAGATCGAGGGCGAACGTCCGATCCGCCGGCGGCCGCCCCGGCGCCGTCAGCCAGTCGAGCGCCGCGGCGATGGCGCGCGGATCGCCGGCCCGGGCCAGCAGCCGCCCGACGTAGACCCGCACCTCGGGCGCCGGATCGGCCAAGAGCGGCGCCAGATACGGAGCCGCCCGCGCGATCCCCTGGCGCGCCACCAGGCGCTCGACCGCCGCCGGCCGCTCCGCCTCGGGCAACGCCGCCAGCGCCCGTCCGTCGACCTCCAGCGCGCCCGGCCAGGCGAAGTTTCCCGCGATCACCGCCAGCAGGGCCGGCGCCAGCGCCGCCGTCATCCGCGCAGTATAGCGACGCGCGGGCGGGGCCGATCGTTTAGACTCCACCCATGACGCGAGAGATCATCGTCAGCATCCTGGAAGGCGAAGGCGCGGAGGGGAAGGGGGGGACGTTCAAGATCCCCGAGGCGCGCGAGGCCACCTGCTTCATCACCAACCCGGGCGAGCTCCTGGCGATCACCCGCGTCGTGAAGATCGATCTCAAGGAGCAGTTCGCGGCCTTCACGACCGCCAAGGACGAGCGGTTCGTGTTCGCCTATCCCGACGTCCTCGGCTTCAAGCTCGCCGCCCCCTCGCAGGCCAAGGACCGCTCCGCCGGGTTCTCCAGGTAGCGACCCCGGACCCGCGCGCGCCGCGCCCTCACCCTCGAGCCAACGCCCGTCCGCGCGAGAACTTTTTGCGGCGCGTGGGCTGCGCTCCCGATTTGAAATGGCAGCCCACGCGCCGCAAAAGTCCCAAGCGGAAGGCAGCGCGCGGGCGAGTGGGCGAAGCGCGATCCCGCTTGGATCTCGGTTCACCTCTGAACGAGCAGGCTCCTGAGGACGAGCACGGTCCCGGGCCTGACGGGGGCGTCCAAGAACGCGCCGAGGCCGAAGGCCGAAGGCGAAGTTACCTCATGGACATCGACCAGCTGGCGATCGTCTTGCTGCCGTTGAACTTGGGGAACGTGGGCATGCGCCCCAGGACACAGCTGGCGAAGCCGCCCTTCTGGCCGTTCACCTTCACCGCCGAGACCTTGCCGTTGCCGCGCACCACGAAGTCGAGGCTCATCTGCGTGAGCCCCGGGTTGTGCTTCCGCTCGGCCATCAGGCAGGGGACCAGCCCCCGGTAGTGGTGCATCATCGTCTCTTCGATCACGCCGTCGTCGAGCGTCTCGTCCCCCCCCGCCGAGTACTTGGAGGCGTCGCCAAAGTTGGAGTCGTTGTTGAACTCGTCGTCCTTGGCGCCGCCCGCGTGGTGGCCGCTGCCGCGCTTG
>DASZVW010000847.1:0-1786 GCA_035546895.1 Polyangia bacterium | reverse complement strand
CAGGACATGATCATCTACCAGCTCGCCGACGATTACCTGTCGATCAAGAGCCAGGTGGTGACGGTGTTCGCCGGCAAGCAGCGCGAGGCGCCGGCGATGTTCAAGCAGAACGGGCGCTACTACCTCATCACCTCGGCGGCGACCGGCTGGGATCCCAACCAGGCGCAGTACGCTTCGGCGACCAGCATCGCCGGCCCCTGGAGCAGCCTCACCAACCTGGGCGACGGCATCACCTACGACACGCAGTCGGCGTTCGTCATCCCCTACGCCGGCAGCCAGGCGACGACCTACATCTTCGCCGGCGACCGCTGGCAGGATCCCGACCTGGTCGGCTCGAAGTACATCTGGATCCCGCTGCAGATCTCCGGCACCTCGCTGACGCTGGCCGACTACGCGCAGTGGCAGCTCGACACGACGACCGGGCACTGGTCCGACGACCAGACGCTGATCCCGCAGACCGGCTGGTCGTTGATCTCCGCCGACAGCCAGGAGACCTCGGCCGAGAACGGCAAGGCCACCAACGCCTTCGACGGCTCGACCTCGACGTTCTGGCACACGCAGTACACCGGCGGCGCCACGCCGTACCCGCACGAGATCCAGATCGACCTCGGCGCCACCTACGCCCTCGACGGGTTCCGCTACCTCCCGCGCCAGGACGGCAACACCCACGGGATGGTCGCCGGCTGGCAGTTCTACGCCAGCACCGACAAGACCAACTGGGGGACCGCGGTCGCCACCGGCGTCTTCGGCTCCGACGGCGACACCAGCGAGGAGCGGGTGATGTTCACCCGCACCACCGCCCGCTACGTCCGCTTCGTGGCGCTGTCGGAGATCGACGGCAACCCGTGGGCCTCGGTCGCCGAGCTGCGGATGGTCGGCGCGGCGGCGCCCTGACCGGGGTCAGCCGGCGTCGGTCACGCGCGCCGGCATGACCACCAGCGTGGCGCCCGCCCAGTAGAGCCGCTTCTGGATCGCCAGCGCCGTCTCGTTGTGGAGGAGGCGCTGGTACCAGCGCTCCTGCTCGAACACCACCTTGCCGGCGAAGAAGGTGACGATCGAGAAGCTGCGCATGATCGCGAGGCAGAGCTTCTCCGCCTCGGCGACGGCGTCGGTCCCGATGCTGAAGCGGTATTCCGACGGGACGCCCAGCTCGGCGGCGACCGCCAGGTAGCGCTCGAGCATCGCCTGGGTGTTCGCCTCCAGCGCCTCCACCGCCTCGGCCCCCTTGAAGCCGCCGGAGTCGACGACGCCGACCGACACGAACACCAGGTTCTTGAAGTGGGTGGGGAAGGCGCGGAAAACGTTGAGGACGGTGTGGATGCCGACGCCGCCGAAGCTCGGGACCAGCACCACCGCCGTGGGCGCCTGCAGGTCGGTGATCGGCAGCCGCGGCGCGGCCGGCGCGGCGCCGAGGTGCTTCACGTCCTGATAGAGCAGCGCCAGCTTCATCCGCACCCGGCGGTAGTGGCCGCGGATGACGAAGCAGAGGCCGATGACCGCGCCGGTGCAGAGCAGGGTGATCCAGCCCCCCTCCTTGAACTTCTCCATCACGGTGATGACCAGGATGGTCGCGCAGAGGAGAAACCCGACGGTGAAGAGCGCCGCCTTGCGGTGCCAGCGCTTGGCCTGGCGGCGCCCCTGCCAGGTGTGGCGGAGCATCCCGAACATCGACAGCGAGAAGGTCAAGAAGACGTTGATGCTGTACATGACCACCAGCGTCCCCACGTCCCCCTTGGCGTAGAGCAGCGCCGCCAGCGACGTGGCGCCCATCAGCACGATGCCGTTG
>DASZVW010000846.1:0-2701 GCA_035546895.1 Polyangia bacterium | reverse complement strand
GATGGTTCTCGGACGAAATGCGTCGGTGCCCACGAATTCAAGGCAGACCAGGAGACCCTTACCGGGGAGGGTGAGCATGGCTGAGCGTCAGAAGGCCTATTACGTGGAGGAGGCTTTTCACGGCGCCAAAACGCAGCTTGTCTTTGCGAATAGCGCCGACGAAGCGAAGGCGAAATGCCGCAAAGGCGATATTGAGCTTTGCGTAAGCGAAGAAGGCCCGCATCCGGTCGGGATTCGCAGTGTGCGCCGTGAGCGGAGTGAGGACCGGTGACCGGTTGGAAGGTATTTCTGCGCTCCGGACGCGTCCTGGAGATCAGGAAGGACGGCAACGGACTTCGCGAAGAGGTGGTCGACCGCGACTGGTTGACCTACAAGACGGACGGCCTTTTCAACCGGATTCGAGTGGCGGAGATCGAGTCCGTGCATCAGCTGATCGAGCTTCCCCGCCCGGACCAGGGAGGTGGGGACCGTGGCTGAGCGGATCGAGGCGCTGCTTCTGGGGCTCGGCAACGCACTTGGCGCGGCGATGCTGATCCATGGGGTGGTCAGAGACGAAATCGGCCCGGGAGCGATTTTCGTTGCCGTAGTCCTTGCGTGGCTCGCGGTCGCCCAGGCCGTTCGGCTCGCGCTGTTGAGCGCGCGAGGGAGGTGACGGGGAGTGACCGAGATGAGCGCACCGGAGCGCGTCCTGCGCCAGCAGCTCGGCCGAGCCGAACGCGAATTGGAGCTCGGCAGGAAAGACGTGGACAAGGCTGCCCGCGCCGTCGAAGGGGCCGAACTCCAACTGAACATGGCCAACGAAAAGGTGCAGCAGGCGCTCGTCGACAAGCGTGACCTCTCCGCAGCCCTCGCGGCCTACCTGAAGTCCCTACACGACTCCTGTGGTGGGGGAGGGGACTGATGGGCGAGATCCACGTGCTCGAGCTGGCCGATCGTCCGTTCTACACGATCGGCTCCCTCGCGAAGCGGCTCACGCTGGGAGAAAGAACGGTCCGAAATTGGGTCGAAAGCGGCGAACTCCCCAGCTACAAGTTCGGCCGCTCGCGCCGCATCGATCCCCAGGACGTAGATTCCTTCCTCGCGAGGAGGCGTGACGACCGAAGGGCAGCGTGAAGCGGCGAGAGGCACCCATTCCCAGGACCAACCCATCAGGCAAGAAGGTCTGGGTCGCCCGCTACACGAACCTCGAAGGCAAACGGAAGAGCGCCGGCACCCATCCGCGAAAGGGTCCATGCGGCATCGACACCCCGGGCCCGAACCCCCGCTGCTGCGCCCAGCACATGATCGACGCAGCGTACGAGGCGCAGGAACCATCCGCGGCCACCGGCAAGACGCTCGGTGAATATGCGGAGACCTGGCTCGAAGATCACCCTCGAATCCAGCGGACCGCCGACTCCCACAGGACGCGACTCAATGCCGCGCTCAAGATGCCGGTGGAAGGTCGCCCGCTCGCGGCGTGGCCCTACCGCGACCTGAAACGGCGCCAGATCGACAAAGCGGTCGACCACATGCTCCGGGTGGAAAAACGCGCCGTGAAGGGGGCGATAGGGATCCGCAACACGCTCTCGGCGATGACCGAGGATGCGATCCTCGACGAGGTCGCCGAGGTCAATTTCGCGAAGGGCTTCAAGATCAGGGCGAACGACCCGAGGGTACGGAAGGCGCCCAAGAAGATCGCCATCTGGTCGTTCGATCAGCTGAAGGAATTCGCCCACGCGGGGCGTGCCGATATCCGGCGCGTGACTGCGAAACCGAATCTCGACAAGAAGACGGGGGAGACGCTCTATTACCCGGCCGTCGACTACGAGGCGATGCTGTTGACGATCGCCCTCTGCAACTTCCGGATCGGGGAGGTCTTCGCCCTGCTCAGGACCGAGATGAGGCTTGATCTCGCGCTCTTCCTGCCGACCGGCTCCGCCTACGAAGGGGTCATCACCCGCGGCGACACCGAGGAGAAGAGGCACGAAGGCGAAGTGCCGATCCCGCCGACCGCGATGGGTCCACTTGCGGCGCTCCCACCCCGGATCGATTCGCCGCTCCTGTTCCCGACGAGGAAGGGGACGGTCTGGCACTACTCGACCTTCATCCGCGATGTGTGGAGACAGGCCGAAATCGCGAGCGAACTCCCGATCAAGCCCCATGAGTGTCGCCATTCCTACGTGACCCACATGCGCGCCGAAAAGGTCGATCCCGCCGATCTCGCCGCCGTCACCCGCCACGGCCTCGAGACGGCAACGCGCCACTACACGAAGCCGCTGGGCCGCTCGATGCAGCAGATCCGCGACATCATCGGCTGAGGTCGAGGTCGCATCGAGGTAGCATCCGGTCTGTCTGGCAAGGTAGAAAGCCGATGCGCGCCGCTTTTCTAATCCGACGGTCGCAGGTTCGAATCCTGCCGGGGGCGTAGACGGTGCGCGCGCCGGCGAGATCAGCCGCTGGCCGCGCCGTCGGTCGTTTCGTGCGTGGAGTCGACGATGCCCGACTGGAGGTAGGCGGTTTCGCGGAAGGCGGTTCCCCCCGGGGCGCCGTACTCGATCGTGGAGGGCGGGCCGAAGATCACTTCCGCCTCGGCGAGGACGCGGGATGTCCGCGGGTCGAAGATGACCTCGCGGCCGAAGCCTCGTTCGTTGTCCCAGGTCAGCGCTTCGCCGTGGCGCCCGGCGGCGTCGGTGGCGTCACTCTTGTGCCCGATTCCCGGGAT